>JADGOP010000151.1 GCA_017882935.1 Actinomycetota bacterium | reverse complement strand
CGCAGGTCGGGGCGCCGCTCGACGAGGGCGGGAGCGAGGAGGCAGAGGTGGTAGTCCTGCACGAGGACGGCGGCACCCTCGGGTGCATCGTCGGCCACCTCGTCGGCGAACGCCTCGTTCACCCGGCGGTAGGCGTCCCAGGCCTGCCACCACACGTCGTCGAAACGCGGCCGCCGGGCCAGGTCGAACAGGTGGTGGTGCACGAACCAGAGGGTGGCGTTGCACACCACGTCGTAGGCCATCCGGTAGTCGTCGGGGTCGAGCTCGAGGAGCCGGGCGTGGAGGCCGTCGGCGTCGATCACCTGGTGCTGCTGGCCGGCGACCGCGGCCCGGTCGTCGTCGGAGATCGCTGTGGCGAGCCAGCTCGCCGAGGTGCCGGCCACGAGCGGGGCCAGCCCCGACACCAGCCCACCGGCGCCCCGCCGCGCCACCAGCTCGCCGTCGTCGCCCCGCCGGAACGACACCGGGCCGCGGTTCGAGACGATCATGATCGGTCGGGCGGCCATGGCCACGAGACTAGGAGGCGTGGCGTTCGGGCCTGGCCCGTGCAGTATTGACGCCGTGCGCGTGGTGGCAGCTCCCGACAAGTTCCGTGGCACGGCCACTGCGCGGCAGGTCGCGGCCGCCATCGGGGAGGCTGCGTGGGAGGCCGACTGGGACGCCGACGAGGTGCCGCTGGCCGACGGGGGGGACGGGCTGCTCGACGTGTTCGGCGGCCCCAACCGCACCACCGTGGTCACCGGCCCGCTCGGCGAGCCGGTGGAGGCGCCGTGGCGCCTGGCGCGGCGCACCGCGGTCATCGAGATGGCCCGGGCCTCGGGCACGGCGGTGATCGGCGGCGCCGAGCACAATGACGCGGTCGCCGCAACCAGCGCGGGCACGGGCGAGCTGATCCTGACGGCCGTCGACCAGGGCGCGCGCCGCATCATCGTGGGCCTCGGCGGGTCGGCCACCACCGACGGCGGTCTCGGTGCCATCCAGGCCATCGGCTCCGCGGTGAAGCTGCGCGGCATCGACGTGGTGGTCGGGTGCGACGTGCGCACCGGGTTCGTCGACGCCGCGGAGGTGTTCGGGCCGCAGAAGGGCGCCACCGCGGCGCAGGTGGCACTGCTCACCCGCCGCCTCGAGCGCCTCGCCGCGATGTACGACCAGGAGTACGGCGTCGACGTCACCGTGCTCGAGGGTGCGGGCTCGGCCGGCGGGGTCGCGGGTGGGCTCGCGGCCCTCGGCGCCACCCTGGTGCCGGGCTTCGACGTGGTCGCCGAGGAGGTCGGCCTCGACGAGCGGCTGGTGGGCGCCGACCTGGTGGTCACCGGTGAGGGATTCGTCGACGAGCAGTCCTACGAGGGCAAGGTCGTGGGTGGCGTGGTGGAGCTGGCCCGGAAGGCGGGCGTGCCGGTGCTCGTCGTCGCGGGTCAGGTGTTCGACGGCATGGGCGACCGGGCGCCGACGGTGTCGCTCACCGAGCGCTTCGGCGCCGAGCGCTCGCTCGGGGAACCGCTCAGGTGTGTTCGCGAGGTTGTGGGCGAGCGGCTGCGCGCCGATGCCGCGCGCGGAGCAGCACGTAGATGAGGTACGCCGCGAGCACCAGCACCCCGACCTCGACCAGCGTCCACACCATCCCGATGACGATGCGGACCACCCAGATGGCGCCGAGCGCGGCGAGCCCGACCACCACGGCGATGAGGGTCCACGGCAGCCGGCGCGGCGGCTTCTCGGGCAGCTCGGTCACCTCCACAGCGTACGGGGCCGGGCGATGATCGAGGGCGCGGAGTTCGGTATCGACCAGTTGCGTCGCCGCACCCGGCAGCTCACGGTGTGCGTGCCGGCACGCGACGAGGCGGCGTCGATCGGTCGCACCGTCGGGGCGCTCGTGGGACTGCGCGACGAGGGTGCCCTCGACCGGGTGCTCGTGGTCGGTGGCGACTCGACCGACGGCACCGACGACCTGGCGCGCGACGCGGGAGCCGACGTGCTCGACGCCGCCGACGTGCACCCCGAGGTGGGGCCGGTGCTGGGCAAGGGCGACGCCATGTGGCGGGCGCTCGCCGTCGTCGACACGCCGGTGGTGGTGTTCCTCGACGCCGACCTCGACGCCGACCACGCCGCGCTCGTGGCCGGGCTGGCGGGCCCGCTCCTCGAGCCGCGCGGCGTCCGCTTCGTGAAGGGCGCCTTCCACCGCGAGCACCCCGACTTCGTCGAGGAGGCGCACCCCTTCGACGGTGGCCGCGTCACCGAGCTGATGGCCCGCCCGCTGGTGAACCTGCTCCGTCCCGACCTGGCCGGCTTCTATCAGCCCCTCGGGGGCCAGGTCGCGGCCGACGCCGCGCTGCTGCGCGAGCTGCCGCTGTTCACCGGCTACGCGGTGGAGATCGCCATGCTCGTCGACGTCGTCGACCGGGTCGGCCTCGCCTCGGTAGCGGAGGTCAACGTGGGGGCGTTGCGCAACCGCCCCCGGCCCACCGCCGAGCTGGCGCCGATGGCGCAGGAGGTGCTCTACGGGTTCCTGCTGCGCGTGGCGCCCGAGGTGCTCACGTCGGGCTGGCAGCCCTACCGCCGGCCCCGCTACGAGGGCGGGTTCGACGAGGCCGCGGCCCGGGTGGTGGAGCGGCCGCCGCTCGCCTCGCTCGGCTGACGGCGCAGCGACACCGGCAGCTCGAGGTCGGGTGCGACCGGCACGCGCCCTTCGAGCACGGCCTGCACCTTGAGGTAGTCGACCGCGTCGGCGATGTCGTGCATCCGGTAGAGGTGACCGGGGCGCGACCCGAGGTGGGCCATGGCCGCCAGCGTGCCGGCCAGGCGGTCGCGGGGGGCGCGGTGGGTGAGCGCACCGATGAAGTCCTTGCGCGACAGGGCGAAGAGGAGGGGTCGGCCGAGGGCCTCGACCCGCTCGACCTCGCGCAGCAGGGTGATGGTCTGGAAGGGCGTCTTGGCGAAGTCGACACCCGGATCGAAGACCACCGCCTCGGGCGCCATGCCCCGCTCGAGCGCCACGGCCAGCTTCTCGGTGAGGAAGCCGCAGACGTCGGCGGTGACGTCGTCGTAGAGCAGCGGGTCGGTGAGCCGGACCTTGGGCTCGGAGCGGTTGTGCATGATCACCAGCGCGGCACCGGTCGAGGCGCAGATGTCGGCCACGTCGGGGTAGAGGAGCCCGCTCACGTCGTTGATGATCGACGCCCCCGCGGCGATGGCTGCGGCGGCGACCGGGGGCTTGTAGGTGTCGACCGAGATGAGCACGTCGGGGTGGTGGGCCCGGATGCCCTCGATGACGGGGACGACGCGGTCGACCTCCTCGGCGGCGTCGACCTCGGGCACGCCCGTGATGCCCGACTGGCCGCCCACGTCGATGACGTCGGCCCCCGACGCGACCAGTTCGTCGGCCAGCGCGACCCGTGAGGCGGTGGTGGGGTAGAGCCCCGCGTCGGAGAACGAGTCGGGTGTGGCGTTCACGATGCCCATGAGCAAGGGGCGGCTCAGATCGACCGCGCGACCGTGTACGAGCAGCGTGGGAGTGGAGACCATGACGGGTAACGTAACGAGCCGCGGCCCCGACGCCGCCCACCCCGATCCCAACCTGTCGAGGCCCGATCTCCGATGAGCGTCACCGTCCGCGTCCCCACCACCCTGCGCACCCTCACCGCGGGGGCGTCCGAGGTCGCGGTCGAGGGATCGACCGTCTCCGAGGCGCTCGACAACCTCGAGGCCGCGCACCCGGGCTTCAAGCAGCGCCTGCTCGACGACGCCGGCGGCCTGCGACGCTTCGTGAACGTGTTCGTGGCCGACGACGACGTGCGGTTCCTCGAGGGCCTGAACACGCCGGTCGCCGACGGCGAGACCGTGTCGATCATCCCGGCGGTCGCCGGCGGCTGATCCCGCGACGAGAACTACCTGCAGCGCCGGTGGGACTCCCTCCGTGCCCACCGGCGCTGCAAGATGTGGTGCGCCGCGTGCGGCGCAGTCGTTCCGCTAGCTCGTCAGCGCGAGGGAGCGGGGTGCGAGGTGGCGGGCGACCGCTTCGGCCACCACCTCGGGGTCGACGGGCTTGGTGACGTGGACGCTGACGCCGAGCTCCCAGGAGCGGACCATGAGGTCCGTGCTCCTGCAACCGGTCAGCACCACGACGGTTGCCTCGGGAGCGAGGCACTGCGCGTGCAGCAGGGACAGGAGGTCGTGCCCATCGGTGCCGGCGAGCTGGGTGTCGAGGATCAGCACCTCGGGCTCCTGCGCGGCGACCGCGTCGAGCGCCTCGGCAGCCGATCCGGCGCCCCGGACCTCGTGGCCCTGCACGGCGAGGTACCAGCCGAGCATGGTGCGGATCCGGGGGTCTTCGTCAACGATGAGCACATCGGCCATGACTCAGCATCGGAGCGCCGGCGCGGCCAGTTGAGCCTTCTCCCGCACAATGAGCCGCGTGGCCCAGACCAGCGTTCGTGCAGGTCAGAGGGCATGGGCCAGACGGCCCACGGCAACGGGCGCCCGGTGCGCCCGCGGTCTTGCGCCCGACCCCCCAAAGGTGGTTTGCTTTAGCAGTCTCAACCCGAGAGTGCTAACGCGGAGGAACCCAGCGATGCCCAAGATCATTGCGTTCGACGAGCAGGCCCGCCGGTCGCTCGAGGCCGGCATGAACAAGCTGGCCGACGCCGTGCGCGTCACGCTCGGCCCGAAGGGCCGCAACGTCGTCCTGGAGAAGAAGTGGGGCGCCCCCACCATCACCAACGACGGCGTGTCGATCGCCAAGGAGATCGACCTCGAGGACCCCTACGAGCGCGTCGGCGCCGAGCTGGTCAAGGAGGTCGCCAAGAAGACCGACGACGTCGCCGGTGACGGCACCACCACCGCCACGGTGCTCGCCTGGTCGCTGGTGCGCGAGGGCCTGCGCAACGTCACCGCCGGGGCCAACCCGCTGTCGATCAAGCGCGGCATCGAGAAGGCCGTCGACGCGGCCGTCGAGTCCATCCGCGACCTCGCCGTCGACGTCGACTCCAAGGAGCAGATCGCCCAGGTCGCGTCGATCTCCTCGGCCGACCCCGAGATCGGCCAGACCATCTCCGACGCCATCGACAAGGTCGGCAAGGACGGGGTCATCACCGTCGAGGAGTCGAACACGTTCGGCATCGAGCTCGACCTGGTCGAGGGCATGCGCTTCGACAAGGGCTACATCTCGCCCTACTTCGTCACCGACACCGACAGCCTCGAGGCTGTCCTCGACGACCCCTACATCCTGCTCTTCGGCTCCAAGATCACCGCCGTGCGCGACATGGTCCCGCTGCTCGAGAAGGTCATGCAGGGCAACCGGCCGCTCGTGATCGTGGCCGAGGACATCGAGGGCGAGGCGCTCGCCACACTGGTGGTCAACAAGATCCGCGGCACGTTCAAGTCGGTGGCCGTCAAGGCGCCGGGCTTCGGCGAGCGCCGCAAGGCCACGCTGCAGGACGTCGCCATCCTCACCGGCGGCCAGGTCATCACCGAGGAGGTCGGCCTCAAGCTCGAGAACGCCACCCTCGACCTGCTCGGCAGCGCCCGCCGCGTGGTCGTCTCGAAGGACGAGACCACCATCGTCGAGGGCGGCGGTGACGACGCCGACATCAAGGGTCGCATCCAGCAGATCAAGAACGAGATCGACAACACCGACTCCGACTACGACCGTGAGAAGCTCCAGGAGCGTCTCGCCAAGTTGGCCGGCGGCGTCGCGATCATCAAGGTCGGCGCGGCCACCGAGGTCGAGCTCAAGGAGAAGAAGCACCGCATCGAAGACGCGGTGTCGACCACCAAGGCCGCCATCGAAGAGGGTGTCGTCGCCGGCGGTGGCGTGACCCTCCTGCGGGCCCAGGCCCGGGTCCTCGACCTGGCCAAGGACCTTCCCCACGACGAGGCCACCGGTGCCAAGATCGTCGCCCACGCGCTCGAAGAGCCGCTGAAGCAGATCGCCACCAACGCCGGCCTCGAGGGCGGCGTGGTCGTCGAGCGGGTGCGCAACCTCGATTCCGCCTCCGAAGGCCTCAACGCCGCCACCGGCGAGTATCAGGACCTCGTCAAGGCCGGCATCATCGATGCCGCCAAGGTCACGCGCTCGGCGCTGCAGAACGCCGCGTCGATCGCGGCGCTGTTCCTGACCACCGAGGTCGTCATCGCCGACAAGCCCGAAAAGGCTGCTCCGGCAGCCCCGGGTGGCGACGAGATGGGTGGCATGGGCTTCTAGCCCACCCACCGGTAGGTCACGACCAGAGGTAG
>JADGOP010000150.1 GCA_017882935.1 Actinomycetota bacterium | reverse complement strand
TCGGCGCCGGCGACGACCCGCTCGACCTGGCTCGGCAGCGGTGACCGGATGAGCGTCAGCGTGCCGCTGAGCCCGGCCCGGCGGAGGGCCTCGATGTTCTCGATGCGCGACTCGCCGATGCCCGACACGCCTGCCGCGAGCAGCTCACGCGCCACCTCGGGTGAACCGAGCGTCGCCTTGGTGACGCCGGTGACCGAGATGCCGCGCGCGCCGAGGCGGTCCACCAGGGTGCGGGCGTTGTGGTGGATCCGGTCGAGACGGATCTCGAGCCGCGGGGTGGTCACCGCGCGGCGTCGGCCAGCCTGGGCTCGAGCTCCGGGAACGCCCGGCACACCATCTCCACGAGGCGGTCCGGCGATCGCGTCAGCGCGTCGGTGGCCGGGATGTCGAGCTCGCGCTCGTACTGCGCGATCGCCGCAGTGACCTCGTCGTCGGTGAGGCTCTCGTGGTTGATGGTGACGCCGATGACCTTGGTGTCGGCGAAGGTCTGGATGAGGTTGATCTCGCTGGCGGCCGTCGGCATCGGCACGTCGGGGAAGTCGCCGAGCTGCAGGCGTCCCGGAGCGTGCTGCAGGATCACCGCGTCGGGGCGGCTGCCCCGGAGGATGAAGCTCGAGGTGAGGTACGCGGGGTGGCTGAGCGCGCCCTGCCCCTCGATGATGATCACGTCGGGGTGCTCGCCCTCGAACGCCTCCACGACGGCGGTCTCCATCTCGCCCGAGCAGAACTGGCACGGGATCGCGTCGAGGGCCACGCCGTAGCGGGCGCCCTGGATGAGCCCGGTCTGACCGGTGCCGACGAGCACGGCGCGGATGCCGTGGTCGTTGAGCGCCTGGGTGAGGATCGTCGCCGTGGTGCGCTTGCCGATGGCGCCGTCGGTCCCGAGCACCGCGATGCGAGGGCAGGTCACGCCGGCGATGCGCCCACTGAACATGCGCAGGTCCTTCTTGTCGCGCGGGCGGCGCACGTCGAGGATCGAGACCCCGTGCACGGCAGCCGCGGCGGCGAACTCGGCGTCGTCGTTGAGGAACTCGTGGAGTCCGTTGACCACGCTCATGCCCTGTGAGATGGCGTCGAGCACCACCAGGCGCTCGACGGGCGAGAGCATGCCGCTCGAGGGCGCCATGCCGAAGATGAAGAACTCGGGGACGCTCCCGGCAGCGGCGATCGCATCGGCGAGGTCCGCGCAGATCGGGATGCCGTTCGGCTTGTCGCCGAGCACCACGCCGGCGTCGAGCCCGGACTTCTCGCTGTCGATGACCGAGAGGATCTCGTACTTCTCGGAGTGGCGGACCAGGCCGTTGGCCGTCTTGCCGTCGATGGCCCCGAAGTTGGCCTCGCAGTAGACCACGGCGGTGCTGCGCACCGGAGCACCGGTGGGCGTGTGGGCGCTCGCGCCGGCAGGTTCAGGGGGTGGGGTGACGGACATGGGGCACTCCTCGGCGTTGGCTCAGAGGAGGCGACCCGATGGCCCCGGCCGGACGGCCGGACACAGAAAGAGGTCCCCACTAAGTGGAACGGAAGATCCCAGCGTACCGCGTCGGGGGTCGCGAGCCCTTCGGGCACGCCACCACCGCGTATTATTTGACACATTTACTGTCAGAACTTACGGTGCCGCGCGCCCCTCGCCCGCCACCTCGGAGGCCACGATGTCGCACCGCCAGCAAGGCTTCAGCGCCCCGCCAGAACCGGCCCGGAGCCGGGGCCACCGCGCGGTCGCGGCCGGGCTGGCGCTGCTCCTGGCCGGGTGCAGCTCCGGCTCGAAGGCGGTCACCGGCTCCTCCGAGGCGAGCGCCGCGCCGACCACCGCACCTGCTCCGACCACCGTGACCAAGACGGCCACCGGCCTGCGGGGTCTCCGATACTGCGAGATCCTGCTCGTCCGGCCCACCACCGCGAATGCGACCGCCGTCGTCTACAACACCTACCCGCTCAACGCCTGCCCCGCCTCCAAGTGGGACGTCCTGGACGCCAAGACCGTCGCCACCCAGCAAGGCGTGCCGCTCGCACTCCCCAACGGGCCGCGCTACTGGCTGATGGACAGCATCGACAAGGCCACCGCGGGCGCTCGCGTCGTGAAGGTGTTCGGCGGCATCGCCATGATCCGCGAAGCCACCGTGGCGCTCGGGCCGCTCGCAGCGGTGGCCACCAAGTACGTGCCGCACCACGTCGACCGGGCGACCGTCTTCGCGTT
The DNA here is from genome assembly GCA_017882935.1 of Actinomycetota bacterium. Classification (GTDB taxonomy): domain Bacteria; phylum Actinomycetota; class Acidimicrobiia; order Acidimicrobiales; family Iamiaceae; genus JADGOP01. Next base: position 4,069 of record JADGOP010000150.1, on the reverse strand, counting down.
CGACACGGGCAGCACCGTGTACGAGCTCCACGACCCGCAGGGGGCGACCTACGTGATGCAGAGCTGGAGCCAACAGGTCGACCACACGCTCGACCAGGCCGGGCTGAGTAGGCTCGGCAGCAGCCTGAAGCTCCCGAGCGGCTGGACCTATCGGCCGCGCACGCTCACCGCGCCGCTCCGGATCGTCACCACCACCCGTGACGCGACCGTGATCCAGGACGACCTCATGAACAGCTACTCGCTCGAGACAGCGGGCTAGGACAGCCCGGTGCGGCGGCGCCGCGCGGCGAGGAGGACCCACCCCGCGCCGAGCAGCACCAGGGCGGCGACGATCACCCCGCCCAGGGTCGCTCCGGTGAACGGCAGCAGCCCGCTGTCGGACGAACCACCCGACCCGGTGTCGGCGGCAGCCGCCGCTGCAGGCGCGGCCGTGGTGCTGCTGCCCGAGCCCGTGGTGGTGGGAGGCGCCGTGCTCGAGGGAGCGGTGGTCGTCGGGGCCACCGAGGTGGTTGTGGTCGTGGTGGGCAGCGAGGCGGCCGCGGTGTCGACGCAGGCGCCGGAGTTGTAGCTGTCGCAGCCGTACGAGCCCCAGGCCGGTGCGGCCGTGCCCCCGGCGCGCCACACGAACAGCGTGCCCTGGCGGGTCTGCTGCGCGACCTCGAGCGTGCCGTCGCCGTCCCAGTCACCCACGGCGGGCGTGCCGATGCTCCACCCGCCGGTGAGCTTCGGCCAGCCCGCCGGGGCGTCGCCGTTCGCGTCGAACGCGGTCAGGGTGTAGAGGCTGTTGCCGGAGATCACCTCGTTGTGCCCGTCGCCGTCGAGGTCGGCGATCGCCGGCGCAACGAAGAACGACAGGTCGGCCGTGGCCTGCGGGAAGCCGGGCAACGGGCGCCCGGTGGCGCCGTCCCAGGCCGACACCTGGTCGTCGTTCGGGAGCTGGAGGTCGGGCGCGAGGAGGTCGATCAGGCGGGTGATGCCGAGGGTCGGCGCGGCGAGCTCCTTGGCGCCGCCCCCGCTCAGCTCGCCGATGGACGGCCCGGCGAAGCCCACGACCGACGCCACGAGGTCGTTGGAGTTGCGGTTGGCGCCGAACAGCCCGGCGTTCTCGAGGGCCAGGCCGCCCGCCCACAGCACCGGCAGGTCGCCGCTGGGCGTCGACCCGTAGACGCTGTGCCCGGCCGCGTCGAGCACGTACACCGTGCCCGCGGCCGACACGGCCACGATCTCGGGACCGGGATGCGCGGCGTCGACGTCGCCGACCGCCGCCTGCATGGCGACACCGTTCCCGATGGTCGGCAGCAGCCCCGTCGACAGCATGCTCAGCTTCGCCGGCCAGCCGGGGAGGTAGGCCTGCTCGTCGGGGTGGGCCGCCGAGGTGTCGGGGTTGTGCGCGTTCGTGCCGTCGTGCGCCACCACGTAGAGGCGGGTGTTGCCGGGCTGCCCCGAGGCGTTGAGGAGCGCGAGCACTCCCGCGCCGTCGCCCACGTTGGGCGTCTCCACGTACTCCTCCTGCGCGCCCACCACGATCTCGGGCTTCCCGTCGCCGTTCACGTCGACGACGGTGGGGGTGGCCACGATCTCGCCGCCCTCGCGCACGCCGGATCCGGGTGTGAAGGTGACCTTGTGGCTCGTGGGGTCGACCGCCTGCACCTTGGCCGGGTCGACGAGGAGCACGGGGAAGCCCGCCACGGGCGTGCCGTCGGCATGCCAGGCGTAGAGGTGGCGGTCGAGCGATCCGGCCACGATCTCGAGCTTGCCGTCGCCGTCGAGATCGCCGAGGGAGGGCGAGCTCGCGAAGCCCGGGAGCGTGCGGTTGTACTGGTCCTGCGAGTCGGGCCGGTCGCGCGAGTAGGCGGGGTCGACCGACATGGTGGCGAGGCGGGTGCCGGTGGCGGACCACACGTACACGTGGCCGTCGAGGTCGGTGTCGACGACCTCGAGGTGACCGTCACGGTTGAGGTCGCCCACGGCGGGCGCGCCGACCATGAAGGCGCCGCGGTGCACGGGGATGCCGTCGGCCGCGGCCGTCGGTGACCCGCCGGGCCACCACGACGAGGCGTCGGCCAGCAGCGGGAAGCCGGGCAGCTCCGACAAGTTCGGCAGGTAGGCGTGGATCTCGCCGTCGGCGGTCGCCACGAGCATCTCGGTGCGGCCGTCGCGCAGGAGGTCGACGAAGCGGGGGCTCGACACGCTGACGCCGGGGATCTTCAGCGGGAAGCCGGACGCCAGGTCGGGATCGTCGTGGACGAACACCTGCTTCTGCATCTCGCCCGTCAGCCCGTCACCGTCGCCGCCATGCGCGGTGACCACGACGCGCAGCCGCACCGAGAAGCGCTCCTCGTCGGGCCGGTCGTGGTTGGAGGCGTCGACGGGTGTGCCGGTGGCGTTGGCGGGCAGCGCCGCGGCGACCGCCGCCAGGTCGAGCGTCGCCAGGGTGCCCGACCGGGCCGCGGTGAGCCCCGATCCCCCACCGATGCTGGTCCAGTGATCGGTGGCCGGGTAGAGCGGCGGCTGGAGGCCAGGAGCCCACTCGACGCGGTAGTCGTACGAGGTGGCGCGCGGTGCGGCGACGCGACCGGTGACCGGCACGGTGCCCGTGGCCGGCAGCACGTCGAACCAGCTGGGGCCGTCGATCATCGCCTCGGGCGGGATGCGGCCGTCGCGCACCGCCTTCACCATCTCGTAGGCGTTCACGCGGCCGTACCCGAAGGTGGCGTCCCAGCCCTTGGTGCTGGGATAGCGCACGGTGTCGATGAGCGGGTTGCCGGTGGGCGTGCCGAAGTTGTTGGCCGGGTCGACGGCGTTCGGCGTGGAGAAGTCGACGTCGTCGGCGGTCGAGCGCACGATCTGCATCACCTCGTTGGCCGTGAGGGTGACGTGCAGGTGGCGCGCGTAGCTCTCGACGAGGCCCACCATGCCCGACGCGATGCCGGTCGCCTCCGAGGAGCAGCTGTCGGACGGCACGCTGACGAAGGTGTGGCCGCCGAAGTTCGTGCAGCCGTTGAGCGCCAGGTAGCCCTGCACGGACCCGCCACCGAGGGGGTTGCTGGTCTTCTCGGTCACCGAGTTCACGGCGAGGGTGTGCTCGAGCGACGCGGGGAGGTTCGGGTGCTTCGACGCCTCGTCGGCCATCGACGCCACCACCACCACGTTCCGGCGGTAGGCCGCGTCGATCGCCGCCTGGGCCTGCCGCGGGTTGTTGAGCGCGCCCAGCGCCTCCTGGATGACCCCCGCGCCCGAGTCGAGCGCGAAGAGCACACCCGCGGCGAAGCGGCCGCCATCGGCGATGAACGAGTCGCCCACGCGCACCGGCAGGAACTGGCACGAGGCGCACACGCCCACGTCACCTGTGCCGTTGGCCGCGGCCGTGGAGTCCTTCGCCTCACCCGTGCCGTGCCCGTAGTCGACGGTGTCGAGCGGGTCGTTGTCGCCGTAGAGGAAGTCCCAGCCCGAGATGTCGTCGACGTAGCCGTTGTGGTCGTCGTCGACGTGGTTGTTGTACGTGGGGCTGAGGATGAGGTCCTCGGGGTCGGCGATGCCATTCCCGTTGAGGTCGGGGATCGAGCCGAAGTCGGTGATGTTGAAGACGCCGTCGTGGTTGCAGTCGCCGTCGGCCACCACCGGGTAGCAGGGCGGCTGGGCCTCGCCGAGGTTGATGTGGGCCTTCGTCGCCAGCTCCACCATCGAGTTGTGGTCGCGCCACCGGATCCCCGAGTCGAGCACCGCGATGCTCACCGCGGGGCTGCCCTCGGTGAGCCCCCACGCCAGGTCGACGGCCGAGCCCTTCTGCCCGCACAGGTTCTGGGGCGAACCGGACAGCGCGGGGTTGGGGTCGCGCAGTGACGTGCGCTTGTAGTTGTTGCGGTCGAACTCGCCCGGGAGCGAGGCCGGCTCGTCGGCGGCGCCGTAGCGCCACGACGAGCACGAGAGCGGATCGCCGGGAACCCACGTGGACGAGGCGGGCCCGATCCGGGCCGAGGCCCGCGCCGGGCGCGTGGCGGCGAGCTGGGCCGTGGCCACGAGCACGAGCGCGACGACCACCACGGGCAGCATCCTGCGCGACCGCATC
>JADGOP010000149.1 GCA_017882935.1 Actinomycetota bacterium | reverse complement strand
TCCTGCAGTCCGGGTTCTTCTTCAGCCGCTCCGAGACCATCTGGGGCGGCACCTCGCAGATCCAGCGCAACATCGTGGGCGAGCGGGTGCTGGGCCTGCCCAAGGAGCCCAAGGCCGCCGGCGAGTAGCCCCGCCAGCCCGCCAGCCCGCCGCTCCCACCCGTTCTTTGAAGCGAATACCACCCCTGAGGTGGGATTCGCTTCAAAGAACGGGAGAGGCCGAGGGGCGCCGGGGGAGGGCCGGGGTCAGAACTCGACGGGGCGCTCCTGAGGCCACTGGTAGCCCTCCGACACCCGGGCCAGGAGCGAACGGAGGGTGCGGGTCTCGGCGGCGTTGAGCCGCGCGAAGCCGTCGGGCGGGACCTGCCCCTTCTCGATGCAGTTGGCCCGGGCCTTGGCGCCGACGTCGGTGAGGCGGATGAGCTTGACCCGGCGGTCGACCTTGGAGGGCAGGCGCTCGACCATGCCGATGGCCTCGAGGCCGTCGACGATGCCGGTGACGTTCGACGCGTCGCAGTACCACTCGACGGCGAGGTCGCGCATGGGCCGCGGGTTGTCGGGATCCAGGTCGAACAGCGCATGCAGCTGGCGCAGCGTGAGACCCGCCTCGTCGGCAGCGCGCGCCAGGCGTTGCTGGTGCTCGCCGCCGACCAGCATCCGGAGCATGCAGCTCCAGGCCTCGCGCGCGTCGTCGTCCTTGGTGGGCACGGCGCCATCATATCCTGCAGGTCGAACATCGAGGGTGCTCCACCACTGTCCCGTGGCAAAGGTTCAGTGACGAAAGTAGTTGACACTGGTCAAGGAATCTCGCGAGGATGTCCCCATGACGGAATTCGCGATCGAGGCCGTCGGCCTCACGAAGGACTTCGGCGACGTGAAGGCGCTCGCCGGGGTCGATCTGGAGGTCGCGCCCGGCACGGTGTTCGGGCTCCTCGGCCCCAACGGTGCGGGCAAGACCACCGCGGTGCGCATCCTCACCACGGTCCTGGCGCCCACGGGCGGCCACGCCAGCGTGCTCGGTCACGACGTCGTCCGTGAGGCGGCGGCCGTGCGGGCCACCATCGGGCTCGCCGGCCAGTACGCCGCCGTCGACGAGAACCTCACCGGCCACGAGAACCTCCGCATGGTCGGCCGTCTCACGCACCACTCCAAGGCCTTCGCCCGGGCACGCGCCACCGAGCTGCTCGAGCGCTTCGACCTGGTCGACGCTGCCAACCGGCCCGTGAAGACCTACTCGGGCGGCATGCGGCGCCGCCTCGACCTGGCTGCATCGCTGGTGCACCGGCCGCCGGTCCTCTTCCTCGACGAGCCCACCACCGGCCTCGACCCCCGCAGCCGCATCGAGCTCTGGAAGGTCATCGAGGAGCTGGTCCGGGAAGGCACCACCGTGCTGCTCACCACCCAGTACCTCGAGGAGGCCGACCGGCTGGCGGCCCGGGTCTCGGTCGTCGACCACGGCCGGGTCATCGCCCACGGCACCCCGGCCGAGCTGAAGGCAACCATGGGCAGCACCGTGCTGGCGCTCACCTTCGACGAGCCCAGCCAGGCCGCGCAGGCAGCAGGCATCCTCGAACGGTCTGCCTCGAAGCGGCCCCGCCTCGACGGGACCGACGTGGAGCTCATCGTCGACGGGGGCACGGGTGTGGTCATCGACGCGCTGCGCGCCCTCGGCGACGCCGACCTCGAGCCCGCCACCATGGCCCTGCGCGAGCCCAGCCTCGACGACGTGTTCCTGTCCATCACGGGCCACCGAGCGTCGCTCGACGAGCCCGGCGCCGACGAGCCCGGTGCCGACGAGCCCGGCGCCGACACCGCCGTGTCGCCCGGCGACCCGAAGGGCACCACCGCCCCGTCCCCTCCCCCCGACTCGCCCCGGCACGTCGCCACGACCTCGCGAGGTGCCTCGTGACCGCCACCGCCCTCCCGCTGCCCGCGGCCGCCGACCAGCGCGGCGCCACCGACCACGGCTCCCGGCTGTCGTGGATCATCCCCGACACGATCACCATCACCTGGCGGAACCTGAAGGCCTACGGCCGCAACCCCGACAGCATCTTCTTCTCGTCGGTGCAGCCCATCATGTTCGTGGTCCTGTTCCGCTACGTGTTCGGCGGGGCCATCCACCCGCCGGGTGTCACGTACGCCAACTACCTGATGCCGGGCATCTACGTGCAGACGCTCGGGTTCGGGGTCATGGCCACCTCCATCGGGCTCTCCGAGGACCTCCACAAGGGCCTCATCGAGCGCTTCCGCTCCCTCCCCATGGTCGACTCGGCCGTGCTGCTCGGACGCACCGCGGCCGACTCGGTCCGCAACATCTGTGTGATCGTCCTGCTCACGGTCGTCGGCTACCTGGTCGGCTTCCGCGTGCTCACGGGGCTGCTGCCGTTCCTGGCGGCGTGCGCGCTGCTGCTCTTCTTCGGCTGGTCGCTGATGTGGGGCGCGGTGATCATCGGCCTCACGGCGTCGAGCAGCGAGACGGCACAGCTCATGGTCTTCCCCCTGCTCTTCCCGCTCACGTTCGCCTCGAGCGCGTTCGTGCCGGTGGCGACGATGCCGGGCTGGCTGCAGGGGTTCGCCCGCAACCAGCCCATCTCGGCCGCCGTCGATGCCACCCGGGCCCTGATGATCGGCGGGCCCACGGCCGAACCGGTGATGAAGACCCTGATCTGGAGCTGCGCCCTCATCGCGGTGCTGATCCCGCTGTCGGTGCACCGCTTCTCCAGGATCTCCGCCTGAGCAACCCGCACGCGGCCTGCCACGACGCACGCGACGTGAGGCCGCGCCACGTCCCGCGCGACCTGTGGACGTGTCCGCTGCGACATGGGGGTGAACGAGAGACCGCAGGTGGGGCCGGTAGGCTTGACCCCTCATGGCTTCGGACCCTCGACGGCCGTCGACCCGCCCGTCGGGTCAGGCCGCTCCCCGCCGCGGCGCCTCCCCGCCGCCACCCGGACGCCGGACCCCTCCCCGGTCAGCCGGCGCGGGCCCGCGTCCCACGCGCGCGCCTCAGGCCAAGCCGTCCCCGAAGGGCCCCACCGACGGACCGCCCCGTGGCGCCGACCGCCTGCTGGCCATCGAGGTGCCGAAGCGACGCCGTCCCCGCGGGTGGCGCCAGCGCCTCGCCATCTCGGCCGGAGCGGTCTTCACCGTGCTCCTGCTCCTCCTCGCCACGGTGGTGGGCTACACCTACTGGCGCTACAACCAGATCCACCGCATCGACCTGGGCCTGCATGCGGCCGCGTCCGGGGCGCCCCAGAACTACCTGATCGTCGGCTCCGACAGCCGCTCCGCGGTGGCGAAGAACGACCCCAACGCAGGCGCCTTCCTCGGCGCCGGCGCGCCGGGGGCCGACAGCGCCCGCAGCGACACGATCATGGTGCTGCGCGTCGACCCGAAGAAGACGCAGGCACAGCTGCTCTCGCTGCCCCGCGACCTGTGGGTGAACATCCCGGGCGAGAACGGCCACGACCGCATCAACGCGGCGTTCGGCCGGGGCCCGAAGGTGCTCACGGCCACCATCGAGGACAACTTCGGCATCACCATCAACCACTACGTCGAGGTGAACTTCGCCGGGTTCAAGCAGATCGTCGACGCCATGGGCGGCATCCCCCTGTACTTCGACACCCCGATGTACGACAACAACTCCGGCCTCAACGTCACCAAGGCCGGGTGCGTCACGATGAACGGCACCCAGGCGCTCGCCTTCGCCCGGGCCCGCCACCTCCATTACATCGAGAACGGCGTCGACACGCTGGACGGCACCTCCGACCTGGGTCGCATCAGCCGCCAGCAGCTGCTCATCCGCAAGGCCATCCCGCGGGCCGAGAGCAAGGGCCTCACCGACCCCATCGCGCTCAACGACCTGATCGGGTCGACGGTGCACAACATCACCCTCGACAAGGGCCTGGGAGCGGGCACGTTGCTCGACCTGGCCGGCCGCTTCCGCCACTTCGACAGCCAGCACCTGCTCAGCTACAGCGTCCCCACCACGCGCTACTTCACGCCGGGTGGCGCCGACGTGCTGATCCTCGACACCGCGAAGGCCACCAAGACCCTGGCCCTGTTCCGCGACGGCACCACCTCGGCCGAGTCGGGCGTGAACGTGCAGGTGCTCAACGGCTCGGGCGTCGCGAAGCAGGCCGCCAACGTGGGCGGCGCGCTCTCCCGGGTCGGGTTCCACGTCGTCGGCACGGGCGACAGCAGCCAGCTCGGCCTCGGGCAGGTCACCAACACCCAGATCCGCTACGCCTCCGGCGACAAGGGCGCCGCGCTGCTGCTGGCCCGCCACCTGTCGGTCGACGCCGACATCACGCCCATCGCCGGCATGCAGGCGGGGACCGTGGTCCTCGTGACCGGCACCGACTTCACCACGGTGCGCACCAAGCCCCGCACGCTCCCGGCCAGCGTCGTCGGCACCACGCCCACCACCACGAAGTCGAGCTCGACGAGCGTCACGACCACCACGGTCGAGGGGCGGGTGCCGGGTGAGGCACCCCCCGGCAAGAGCTGCTGACCGCCCCAGCGGCTCCGGCTGCCACGGGCTTCAGCTGAACAGGTGCTCGCGCCACGACGACGTGGCCGTGGTGCCCGGCGGGCAGGCGAACACGGCGCTGCCGATCGGGACGGGGCCTCATCTTGGTAGTTAGGTAACCCTAACAATGTGAGGTGGCAACCCTCCTGGAGTCAGCTGGCGACCGCCTCCGGCGTGGCCGCCGCCGCAACCCTGGTGCCGGGTGCACACCGCTCGAGGGCCAGCCGCTTGCACGGCAGCTCGGGGTAGGCCCAGCGCACGACCCCCGCCTGCAGCCGGTTGGCCTGGTCGAAGTAGAGCCGTTGGGCGAGCGCGGGGTGGTAGGTGCTGGTGAGGTGCCGGGCCCAGTCGGGCATGAGGCTCATCGAGCCCCGGAGCCCCAGCCGTCCCTCGACCTGCTTGCGGGTGGAGGCCGCGTCGGGCCCGCCGGTGTCGCCCGCGAGGAAGTCGATGAAGCTGCGGGTCTGCTCGTTCAGCGACAGCTTCGGCTTCATCCGCGCCACGTAGTCGTCGAGCTCGGCCGTGGTCTCGGGCACCCACTCGGCGCCGCCCATGCGGCCGATGACCGCCTGCTCGGTGAGGTAGCGGTCCTTCTCGGCAGTGGTCAGCGGGCGGCCGTAGCGGTCGAAGGCGTTCATCACCGCCCAGGGGATGCAGGTGTGCACCCAGGCGATGAGCTCCGGGTCGAGGGCTCGGTAGGGCACGCCGTCGGGGCGGGTGCCGTTGATGTGGCTGTGCACCTTCTTCACCCGCTCGATGACGCGGGTGGCCGCGGCGGTGGTGCCGAAGGTGGTGCGCAGCACGTAGCCCAGGGTGTTCTGGGCCCGCTGGATGGGCTCGGTGCGGTACGACGACTGCTCGAAGACGCCGGCCATCACGGACGGGTGCAGGACCTCCATGATGATGGCCGACGAGCCGCCGACCACGAGGCTGGCCAGGTCGCCGTTGATCTCCCACGACATGCTGTCGGGGCCTCCGGCCAGACCGGGGTCGCCGGGGGCCCCGGAGTAGATCTCGGGCTCGTCGTGGCGACCTCCCACGGTCTCGAGCTCGTCGATGATGCGGCGCTTGAAGCTCATCCCGGCAGCATGGCAACCGATGAGACAGGTGTCAATTAACTCCGGGGTGCGGGGTCGTCGCCCCGCGTCAGCAGCCCCTCGAAGAGCACCTCGACGGCCTCCTCCGAGTAGCGCCGCACCGCCTCGGGGTCGTCGGGGTCGACCGTCTCCCCGAAGCGCTCCGCCAGCGCCCCGAGCGAGAGGGGCCCGCCGGCACCGTGCGTCATCAGGAAGTACATGAGGGCGACCGAGCTGGTGCGCACCTTGCCGCTCGCCTGCAGGTCGGCGAGCACGGTGGCGCCGAACTGCCGCACCGGCTCGATGTAGCGCTCGAAGAGGAAGTCGAGGCGCGGGCCGGGGGAGGCGGCCTCCTGGTTGATGATGCGCAGGAGCGACGGGCGGGTGGCGTTGGCGGCCACGAAGCGCACGACGAGCGCGCGCAGCTGCGCCACGTCGTCACCCGGCGGATCGGCCAGCGCCGCGCCCATCTCGGCCGCCAGGCGGCCGAAGCCGTGGTCGACGGCCAGGTACCAGAGCTGCTCCTTGGAGCCGAAGCGCTGCGGGATCAGGTTGTGGCTCACGTCGAGCGCCCGGGCCAGCTCGCGCACCGAGGTGCCGTCGAAGCCGCGGTCGGCGAAGGCCACCAGGGCCGCGTCGAGCAGCTCGCCGTCGCTGGGCGTGGCGGGGTCCCCCGCAGCTGGCCGTCCACGTCCCCGACTCGCCACGGCCGGATCGTACCCGC
>JADGOP010000148.1 GCA_017882935.1 Actinomycetota bacterium | reverse complement strand
GAGCGGGTGAAGCAGGTGTGCATGGTCACCTACCTCACGTCCGGCACCTCGTTCATGGTGCAGACCGGCAAGAACCAGGACCTCACCACGCTGTCGGCCCTGTGCGGCAAGAGCGTGGCCGTCGAGACCGGCACCACCCAGCAGTCCGACGCCGAGGGCCAGTCGGCCAAGTGCAAGAACGCCAACAAGGCGGCGGTCAAGGTGCTCGACTTCCCCGATCAGAACGGCGCCAACCTGGCCCTGTCGAGCGGTCGGGCCGACGTGGTCATGGCCGACTCTTCGGTGGCGGACTACGCGGCCAAGCAGTCGGCCGGCAAGTTCCAGGTGGTCGGAGCGTCGTATGGCGTCGCCCCCTACGGGATCGTGCTGCCGAACACCACCGCCTACGCGGGTCTGCCGTCGTCGGTGCTCGGAGCCCTCAAGACGCTCAACACCAACGGCACCTACATGAAGATCCTGCAGAAGTGGGGCCTCCAGGCCGGCGCGATCACCAACTTCGCCATCAAGCCGGCGTCGAGCTAGCGGATCGTGGCCGACCCCCTGCCCGCCGAGCGCGGGGAGGCCGAAGCCATCAAGGCCATCCCCGTCCGGCACCCCGGACGGTGGGTGGCCGCGGCGATCATCCTGGTCCTGGCCGCCCAACTCCTTCACTGGGTGGTCACGGACTCGGCCCTCCAGTGGGGCGTCGTCGGCCAGTACCTCTTCAACAGCCAGATCCTGACGGGCGTCGAGAACACCATCAAGCTCACGATCATCGCCATGGTGATGGGCGCGGTGCTGGGCATCGGCCTGGCGGTGATGCGGCTCTCGAAGAACCCGATCGTGTCGGGCGTGGCGTGGATCTACATCTGGTTCTTCCGGGGCACACCGGTGCTCGTCCAGCTCATCTTCTGGTTCAACCTGCCCAGCGTGCTGCGCTCGGTCTCGCTGGGCATCCCGTTCGGGCCCAGCTGGTTCCACACCGACCCCAAGGACCTCATCACCCAGCTCATCGCGGTGTGTCTGGGCCTGGGGCTCAACGAGGCGGCCTACATGGCCGAGATCGCCCGGGCCGGCATCCTGTCGGTCGACGAGGGGCAGGTGGAGGCGGCCTCGGCCCTCGGCATGACCCGATTGCTGGCCATGCGACGCATCGTGCTGCCCCAGGCGATGCGGGTGATCATCCCGCCGACCGGCAACGAGACCATCTCGATGCTCAAGACCACGTCGCTGGCGGTGTTCGTGGCCTACAACGAGCTGCTGGGGGCCGCCACCAACGTCTACTCGCGCACCTACCAGATCATCCCGCTGCTCCTCACCGCCAGCATCTGGTACCTGTTCATGACGTCGGTCCTCACGATCGGGCAGTACTACCTCGAGCGTCACTACGCCCGGGGTGCGTTGCGCGAGCTGCCGCTGACCCCACTGCAGAAGCTGCGATTGCTCGGGCAACGCAACCCGGGCGGAGCAGCGCCGACATGACCGCCACCGGCTCCTCGGGCGCTGCGCACCCCATGGTGCAGGCGCAGGGCGTGCACAAGCACTTCGGCCGGCTCGAGGTGCTCAAGGGCGTCGACCTCGAGGTGGCGCCCCGCGACGTGTTCTGCCTGATCGGGCCCTCGGGCTCGGGCAAGTCGACCTTCCTGCGCTGCATCAACCACCTCGAGAAGATCAGCGCGGGCCGGCTCTCGGTCGACGGCGAGCTGGTCGGCTACCGCCAGCAGGGCGACAAGCTCTACGAGCTGCGCGACCGGGAGGTGTGCCAGAAGCGCCAGGAGATCGGGATGGTCTTCCAGCACTTCAACCTGTTCCCGCACATGACCGCGCTGGGCAACGTCATGGCGGCCCCGGTACGGGTGAGGAAGGAGGCCAAGGCGGTGGTGCACGAGCGCGCCACCCGGCTCCTCGACCGGGTGGGCCTGCACGACAAGGCCGACTGCTACCCGGCCCAGCTCTCCGGAGGCCAGCAGCAGCGCGTGGCCATCGCCCGCGCCCTGGCCATGGAGCCCAAGCTGATGCTGTTCGACGAGCCCACCTCGGCGCTCGACCCCGAGCTGGTCGGGGAGGTGCTCGACGTGATGCGCGACCTGGCCGCCGAGGGCATGACCATGATCGTGGTGACCCACGAGATGGGCTTCGCCCGTGAGGTGGGCGACGCCCTGGTGTTCATGGACGAAGGGGTCGTGGTCGAGGCGGGGACCCCCCGCGACGTGATCAACAACCCGCAGCACGAGCGGACCAAGGGCTTCCTGTCGAAGGTCCTCTGACCGCCGGTTCGGCGGCGCTCAGCCGGTGAACGTGGGCTGGGCCACGACGGGGGCGGCGGCCCCGGCAGGTGGCGCGCCGGACGGGGTGGTGGGGGAGCCGGCCGTGCTCGGCTGCGTGGTGCCGGTGGCCGCACGGATGGGTCGGACGGCCGACAGGTCGTGGGCGGCCACGGTGTTGCGGTCGGACACGCTGGCACCCAGGGCGAACTGCGGCCAGAAGCCGAGGATCTCCTGCCTGCTCCGCTCGCTCCACTGCCGGGCCAGGTCGCTGCGGGTCTTGTAGAAGTTCAGGGCGAACCCGCCCGTGTGGAGCCGCAGCAGCGAGAACCCGCCGGGGTACTCCTTGCCCGCGCCGATCTCCTGGTGCGTGACACCGGGGGCGAGCGGGCTGATGGTGCGCTTGTTGCGGTGCGTGTGCCCCGCGTGGTGCAGGAACAGGCCCGGGTTCGCGGCGTAGTCGCCGAGGATGGTGGCCGCCTGCGTGGCGTCGAGCGTGTTGCTGGCCGCCACGGGGAACGGGGAGCCCTCGACGATCAGGGGATGGTGGCCGAACACCATCGTGGGCTGATCGCGGTCGGTGGCGAGCTGCGACCGGAACCACGCGAACTGGTCCGGTGACAGGGCGCCCGCGTCGCCACCCCCGCCCGGCTTGTCGTAGGTGTCGATGCCGATGACGCGCAGACCCTGGAGGTCGCGCGAGAAGTAGGTCGGCTCGTCGCCGGGGAAGAACTGGTCGTGGAAGCAGTCGTTGCCCTGCCACTGGCCCACCCGACAACTGGCGTAGGCCGCGCCGGTGTGCGCCCTGTCGTGGTTCCCGCGGGTCACGAAGTAGTCGCTGCGGTAGGCCCCGAACCGGGCGAGCAGCTGCCCGGCACGGCTGAGGTCGACCGGCACGGCCTCGGCCGTGATGTCCCCGGCGGCCAGCAGGAAGTTCGCGCCGAGCGCGCCGGCGTCGTCGACGAGGGACTCGAGCATGACCTCGGGATAGGGCGGCAGCCCGGGCACCTGCCGGATGCCGACGAACTGCGGGAAGTTGCTGTTGAGCCCTGCCACCAGCTCACCCATGTGCAGGTCGTTGCACAGCGCGATGGCGAACAGGAAGCTGCCCGGCGGGGGGTGCGGCGTGGTGAAGCTGTACGGGCCCGTGGTGCCCAGCCCGAACGTGGAGGTGCCCACGGCGTTGCCGGTGATGAGCGTGAACGGCGTCGGCGGCACCGGCTTCCCACCGGAGCGGGCCTGGTAGTAGTAGGTCCGGCCGGGCTCGAGGCCCGTCAGCTCGACGTAGTGGTACGGGGTGCTGTCGGACAGGCCGGTGGCCACGCGGTTCAACCTCGCCGGGTCGGTCCCCCAAGCGACGTGCCCGTCGGCCGGGGCGGGCTCCATGCGGCCCAGCTCGTCCTTCGAGCCGGTGTAGCCCGTGTACCAGGTGATGATCGCCCGGTCCTCGGTGAGCGTCACCAGCTCGAGGTTGGCGGGGGACACCGAGGTGGTCGCCGCCGCGGCGAAGGCGTCGTCGAAGATCGCCGCCCGGCCGGCCACCGGGGCGGCCAGTGCCACGGCCGACCAGCGGAGGAAGTCGCGTCTCGTGAAGTCGCATCCGGGCACCTCCGGACCCTACGCAGGTTTGGGCTAGCTTCGGCTGATCATCCGGCCAGCTCCTTCCGGTCCTGTTCGTCGCGTGCCTGCCAGGTCGATCGCCAGGCCATCGGGGCGTGGGCGCTCGTGAGCGCGGCAGAGCCCTCGACCCTGGTCGGGGGCCGGAGGTGACCACGACGACCCGGCCCCACACCGACGACGGCACGGCTCCCTCCGATCGGCAGGTCCGCCTCGGCGTGCTCGGCGCCGTGCTGGTCGTCGCCGCGCTCGTGCCGCTGCTGTTCACGGGCCCGGGCACCGACCTCGACGCGAGCAGCGTCGTCCGCACGGGGCGGGGGATCGTCCACCACCTGAGCTACACCCCGTCGCGGGCACCGGGCACCCCGGTGTACGAGGCGGCCGTCGGCGTGCTCGACGCCATGGGGGGCATCCCGCTCGCCGACCTGGGGTCGCTGCTGATGGCCGTGGTCTGCGCCGCGGCGTTCTGGAAGCTCGCCAAGGAGGGGGGGATCGCGCACCCGCTGCCCACCACCCTCGTCGTGGTCGCCAACCCGTGGTTCATCATCGCCGCGACATCGATCGAGGACTTCGTGTGGGCGCTCGCGCTGATGCTGGTGGGGGTGCTGGCGTTGCGGTCACGCCACGCCTGGTTGGCCGGCGTGCTGTTCGCCCTGGCCATCGGAAGTCGATCCACCACCGTGGTGCTCGTGGTCGCAGCGGTGCTCGCCGCGCTGTGGGAGGGACGTGACGCGCGGCGCGACGCCGCGATCGCGGGCGGCACCGCCGCCGTGCTCGGCGCCGCCCTCTTCATCCCGGCGTACCTGTCGGCGGATCGCACGTTCCGCTTCCTGCACAACGACTTCGCCACGGCCTCGCCCCTCGTGCAGCTCGGCCGCTTCGCGGTGAAGGACCTGTACCTGTTCGGGCCGCTCGCGGCGCTCGTGATGCTGTTCGCCGTCCCGGCCGTCTTCGCCCTGCGATCACGGTGGCGCCAGGAGTGGCTGGTCCGGTTCGCGTTCCTCGGGCTGCTGTTCTCGCAGCTCCTGTTCCTGCGCTTCCCGTGGAAGATGGGGCACCTCCTGCCGACGGTCGTGTTCGTGGCGCTGCTGCTGGGCCTGGCGCTCGGGAGCCGACCCCGCCTGCTCTACGGGGTGGTCGTCGCCCAACTCGTGACCGGCTTCGTCACGGTCAACCTCTTTGCACCCAACCACCCCAACCGGGCCACGTCGGCACGACCGGAGCTGACGGCGACCTGGGGGCCGGTGGTGCGCGACACGCAGTGCCGCATCCGCTACCGCCACGACTCCCTCAGCCCCGTGAGATCGGTGCGCGAGCGGGCAGGGGTGTGCGCGTCGCCCTTCGCGGTGGTGGAGCCCTGAGCCGCGTCACCCGGTCCATCCAGGCGGTCAGGGAGGCCACAGCAGGTCAGGTGGCGACATCGACGTCGACTTCGCCCGGTGTCCGCCCGGTCGGGAGCCGGTGCTTCGCCAGCCGGCCCGTGGGCGTGTGCGGCAGCTCGGCGACCACCTCGTAGTAGCGAGGGACCTTGAAGCGCGCGAGCTGCCCGCCCGCGTGCTCGTGGAGCGCGCGCAGGTCGAGGTCGCGCCCCGACGTGGGGACGACGAACGCCTTGACGTCCTCGTCGGACAGCGGGGACGCCACGCCGATCACTGCGGCCTCGGCGACGTCGGGGTGCGACTCGAGAGCGGCCTCGACCTCGGTCGGCGAGAGGTTCTCGCCCCGGCGTCGGATCACCTCCTTCTGCCGTCCGACGAACGTGAACGTGCCGTGGCCGTCGTCGGTCACGAGGTCGCCCGTGCGCAGCCAGCCGTCGACGAGGACGGCCGCGGTCTCCTCGGGCATCTCGTAGTAGCCGCGCATGATCGCCGGGTTGCGCAGCTCGAGCTCGCCGACCCCCTCGGCGTTCGGGTCGTGCACCCGTGCGTCGTTCACGTGGCCCAGCGTCGGGTGCTGCCGGGCGACCCCCAGGGTGCCGAACGGGCGCTCACCCGGTGGCCAGATCAGGCCGTAGGTCGACTCGGAGAGCCCGTAGCCGCACACGATCTCGAAGCCGAAGCGGCGCTCGATCGCCTCGTGGCGCTCACGGCTGGGCGAGGGGACGGAGTAGCACCGCCGCAACGGGTTGTCGGCGTCGTCGGGCCGCTCGGGCTGCCGCACCAGGATCTCCAGCATCGCCCCGATGGCGTTGAACTCCGTCGCCCCGTGGGTGCGTGCCGCGTCGAGGAAGCCGCGCGCCGAGAAGGCGGGGAGCAGCACGAGGCCGGCGCGCGCGGCGACCGACCCGAGTGCGGAGTAGGCGGGGGCGTTGATGTGGAACAGGGGGAGCGAGGTCATGAGCCGGTCGTCGGCCGTCAGCTGCATCCACCACGGGAAGCCCTCGCCGGCCATCACGTAGGCGCGGTGCGTCTGCATCACCAGCTTGGAGCGTCCGGTCGTGCCCGACGTCGGGATCATCACCGCAACGGCGTCGGGCT
>JADGOP010000147.1 GCA_017882935.1 Actinomycetota bacterium | reverse complement strand
CGCCGGTCCCGACCCAGCGCACCGTTCGCAGGGGGACACCCGTCGATGTCGCGCATCACCACCCGGATCGCCGCGCTGGCGCTGCTGGCCGTCATCGGACTCGCCGCGTGCCAGCCGGCCGCGAACCCGGAGCTGCCGCTCGGCGACAACACCGGCACGGTCGACGCCTCGTCGACGGCGATCGGCTGCAGCCAGGCGAGCCAGCACCTGGTCGTCACCACCTCCTCCCACCTCGACCCCGCGTGCTCCTACTCCGGCGGCATCGAGGTCACGCAGTCGCACGTCACCCTCGACTGCCGGGGCGCGCACGTCGACGCGGGCACCGGCCGCTCGGGCGTCGGCATCCTCGTCCACTCCCCCGTCGCCGTGGCCCTCACCGACGTGACCGTGCGCAACTGCGTGGTCCACGGCTTCCTGAACGGCATGCGGGTCACCCGCGACGGCTTCAAGACGCTCACCGCAGGGCAGGAGTACGACGTGGCCGACACCGCCATCAGCATCGAGAACGACCGCATCCGCGACACCGGCGGCGTGGGCCTCTACGTCGACGGCTACGTCACCGGCGTCACCGTCGACCACGTCGACATCAGCAACGCGGGCAGCACCGGCATCTACCTCGAGGCGGGGTCGAGGGGCAGCACCGTGCAGAACTCGTTCATCCACGGCAACGGCTTCGCAGGCACCACGCCGCCCGGGCAGACGATGACCGTGGGCGGCACCACGTTCACCTACCTCACCACGGGCCGCGAGGGCATCGCCGTCGACGGGTCGAGCGACAACGTCATCCGCAACAACGCCATCGGCCAGAACTCCTACGGCGGCATCTTCCTGTACAAGAACTGCGGCGAGTACGCCACCCAGAAGCCCGACCAGTGGTGGCCGCGGCGCACCGGTTCGAGCGGCAACCTCATCGAGGGCAACGCCATCTACGACGAGCAGAACGGGGTGTGGATCGGCTCGCGCATGGCCGAGAACACCTACTTCCTCGACTGCAGCGACCCCACCTACGTCAGCGGCGGCGTGACCGCGATCCGGCTCGACTCGGCGGCGTCGAACACGGTCCGCTCGAACCGGTTCATCGACACCGTGCACGGCGTGCGCGTCGAGGACGACGGCAACACCGTGGCCGACAACCAGTTCTCGGGCGACCACTCGTCGGCCGCGTTCCCCGCCTCGGAGGCGGTGCTGATCGGCACGAAGTACCGCACCGAGACGCTGCACCAGCCCGTGAGCGGGACGGTGGTCACCGGGAACCGGGCCGCGCTCGGTGGCGTGGCGACGCCCTACGCCTGGATCCACGGCGAGGTGGGCACCACGTTCACCGACGACCTGGCCGGGGGCACACCGGCGTCGCTGGGCCCGGGAGCGCAGCCCACCATCAACCTGTTCCTTTTCGTCGCCAGCTTCACCATCGCCTCCTGAGGCGACGTCGCGAACCTGCGCGCGACCGCGCCGCACCGGCGATCGACGCCCGTATCGTCAGCGGTTCACCGATCGCTGCTCCCCTGGAGGGTCCCGATGGCCGACGTCAACGACTGGAACGCCCAGATCATCGCCGAGTTCCGTGCCAACGACGGCAAGGTGGGCGGCCAGTTCGACGGAGCGCCGCTGCTGCTCCTGACCACCACGGGCGCCAAGTCGGGGCTGGCCCGCACCAGCCCCATGATGTACCTGCCCGACGGCGACCGGCTGGTGGTGTTCGCCTCGAAGGCGGGCGCGCCCACCAACCCCGACTGGTACCACAACCTCGTGGCCAACCCCTCGGCCACGGTCGAGGTGGGCACCGAGTCGTTCGACGTCGATGCCCACATCACGACCGGTGCCGAGCGCGACGAGCTCTACGCCCGGCAGGCCACGCGCTACCCGGGCTTCGCGGAGTACGAGGCCAAGACCGACCGGGTGATCCCGGTGGTGGCGCTCACCCGCAAGGCCTGAGGCCGCAGAGGTCAGTCCCCCGCGTCGGCGGGCGCGTCGGTTGCCTCACCGGTCGGCTCGGCGAGCGACACCTCGACGGTGATCGCGTCGGCGCCGCGCAGGACCTTCAAGCTGAGGCCGCCGCGGGGACCGGCCCCATCGAGGACGCCGTAGAGGTCGTCGGGGACGAGGAGGTCGGTGTCGCCGGCGGTGACCAGCAGGTCGCCACGCCGGATGCCGGCGCGGTCGGCCGGGCTGCCGTCCTCGACGCCGCGCACGAGGAGGCCCTCACGTGCCTCGAGACCCACGGCCTCACGCATGCGCCGTGCCGCGTGGGGCGGGGCGAGCGCCACGCCGAGGTAGGCGCGCGACGGCGCCTCACCCTTCTCGAGCGAGGCCACGCGCGTGCGCAGGTCGTCGTCGGCCGGCTGTGCGAGGTAGAAGCCGTCGCCCAGGCGGTGGGTGTTCAACGCGACGAGGCGACCCTCGGCGTCGACGAGCGGCCCGCCCGAGGCACCCCGGCGCAGCGGTGCGGTGTGCTCGACGCCGCTGCGGATGGGCCGGCCCTGCGGACCGCGGAACGAGCGGTCGACGCCCGACACCGCGCCCCACGTGACGCGGGTGCCGCCGATGGGCGGGGAGGTGACGGTGAAGACGACGGTGCCGACGCTGAGCGAGGCCTGCCCGGGCGCCCACTCGACCGGCGTGATGCCCGCGGTGTCGACCCCGAGGACCGCGAGGTCGTCGGTGTAGTCGGCCGCAGTGACCGTGGCCTGCTCGGTACGACCGTCGGCGAAGGTGACCGAGGTGGTGCGGTCGCGGAGGTTGTGCGCGTTGGTGAGGACCACGCCGTCGGCGATGACGACGCCGGCGCCGCGGCCGCGGCCGCGACCGATGCGGACGGCGGCCGGTCCGACCCGGGTGAGCACGCGGTCGGCGGCGTCCTGCAGTTCGTTGATGAGGCTCATGGGCTGACTCCTGGCGAGTGACTTGTGAATCACAAGTTACCAGTCGGTGCGCCCGACACCACCCTCCGGGCAGAATGACGCCATGACCGACGTGGGAGCGACCCGGCCCAGCCCGCTCGAGGCCGCGGTGGCGCGCGTCGGCGACCGCTGGAGCCTGCTGCTCATCGACGCGCTCCTCGACCGGCCCCAGCGCTTCAACGAGCTGCAGGAGGCCGTCGCCGGCATCTCCACCAACGTGCTGTCCGCCCGGCTCAAGCACCTCGAGACCGAGCGCCTCGTCGTGGCCCGGCCCTACCAGGACCGGCCGGTGCGCCACGCCTACGAGCTCACCGCGTCGGGCCGCGACCTCGGTGGCGCTCTGCGCCTGCTCGCGCAGTGGGGCGGCGACCAGGAGGGCGACCACGCCACCGCGCACGAGCACGCCCCCTGTGGCACCCAGCTCGAGGTCCGCTGGTACTGCCCCACGTGCGACGAGGTCGTCGACGCCGACCACCTCGACGAGACGCCCTACCTCTGATCGGCGGCGGGCCGGTGGGGGTTCGCGACCGGGCCGCGCGCCGTGTAGTTCACTTGGCCGGTGACCGTCAGCGCGCTGATGAGCCTCCTCGTGATCACGTCGATCGCGGTCCTCGTCCTCTCGCGCGGGTTCGGCTGGTCACCGATGGGCCCGCAGGGGTTCCACCCGAAGCGGCCGATCGACCCGGGTGACGTGACCCACGCGTTCGACACCGACACCACGTGGTCCATGGCCGGTGCCGTCCGGTTCGGCCGGATCGGGACCGTCGGCGCCCTGCACGCCGACGCCACCTGCGTGCTGCTCGCGACGCGGCTGTACGGGTGCGTCGCGATCGATCGCCGAGAGGTGACCGGGGTGCGGGAGATCGGGACCCTCAACAAGTTCGTGCACTTCGACAGCCGCGACGGCCGCTTCGACGCCCTCCTGTTCCGGGTCCGGCGCAACGGCGTGGTGCTCGACGCCCTGGTGTCGCAGTGCTGGCCCGTGGTGGGGCGTGTCGTGCGGCCGGTGCCCGCCCCGGCGCCGATCGGGGCGAGCCCGGCGCCCGGTGGGGTTCCGCTGCCGCCACCTCCGCCACCTCCGCCACCTCCGGGCCTCGCCGGTCCGCCCCGAGCGGTGCAGGCGATCCCCCGCCTCCCGACGCTGGACGGCGTCCAGCCCGCCGTGCGCAAGGTCGTCTCGGGGCTCACCTCCGTCGCGCTGTTCGCGGCCCTGGTCCTGCTCGCCCTGACCTACGCCGACCCACCTCCCGCCGCCGGCCTGATCGACTTCGGGTCAGGGCTGATCAGCATCGCCACGGTCGGGCTCGTCGGGCTGACGCTGCTCTTCCTGGCGTTCCGGCAGATCGGCGACGGCCTGCGACCGGCGAGTCAGCTCACCACCCGCGTGCCCTTCTCGCGCACCCGGCAACGGAAGGGCCGCGCGATCGGCCTCCTGGTGCTCCTCTTCGTGATGACGGTCGTCGTCACCACCTTCATGAGCCGCAACGGGACGCCCTCGCGGCAGGGCGACCGGTACTACCTCACCCGCGACTCCGTCCCCGAGGAGGTCGGGGCCGGCACCTACCGACGGGCCGTCGCCGCCCAGCAGCGTCCGGTGCTGGCGGCCGACATCCTCTTCCTCAGCCTCGCGCTCCTGGCGTGGAGCGCCTTCGCAGAGCCGTCCGCCCGCCCCGACGAGCGCGGCCTGCCCGCCTGATGCGTGCTCCCGCTACCGTCGCCGCCGTGCCCGACGAGCCCTACGTCCACCACGTCGACATCCGCTACCTCGAGGTCGACCAGCAGGGCGTGGTGTTCAACATGTGGTACCTCGCCTACCTCGACGACGCCATGACGGGCTTCCTGCGCCACCACGGCCTGGCGTACCAGGCGATGACCGACGCCGGCTTCGACGTGCAGCTGGTCCACACCGAGCTCGACTGGTCAGGGTCGCTCGGCTGGGGGTCCGCCGCCAATGTGGCCGTGTGGCTCGAGCGGGTCGGTCGCTCCTCGTTCACGTTGCGCTTCGACGTGCGCGACGCCGAGCAGGTGGTCGTGACGGCGAAGACGGTCTACGTGTGCGTGCGCACCGACGGGTCGGGGTCGTGTGAGATCCCGCCTCTCGTGCTCGGCGGGCTCGGGACGCCTGCGGGCTGACCGCGCTGGCGCCCTCGGCAGGACTCGAACCTGCGACCGGCCGCTTAGAAGGCGGCTGCTCTATCCAGCTGAGCTACGAGGGCCACGTTCGGGGTCCCGCGCTCTCCCTCCCCGACCAGGGAACGAGGCTACCGGGCGGGTGCGGGCGTGGCCCGGCTTGAGTTCCCGGGACGCGCGGCCGATATCTCTCCAGGCCCTCTTCTCCGCGGCCCCAGCCCTACGCTCGGATGCTCGATGCGCCCACCTGCCAGCCAACGCCACGCCCCCGCCACGCGGCCGCGCGTCGCGTCGGTCGTGCTGGCAGTGGCGACGCTGGCCACCTCCATGCTGGTCGTCGCCTCGCCCGCACCGGCGACGGCGGCCCCGAACAGGCGAGCTGCGGCGACCGCCACCACCACGACCTGGTCCCAGCAGGCCCACATCACCAACGCCACGTTCCGCGCCTTCGGCAGGGGCGACGCCTCGCACGCCACGATCGCGACGTGGGCGCAGCTGCTGCTGAACGGATCGCCCCGCATCGGCGTCGCGAACGAGGCCACGGGCAACGACTGGTGGCGCGGGACCCTCGTCGACATCGCCTACGTGCAGGTGCTCGGCCGCCACCCGAGCGCCTCGAGCAGCATCGCCCGGGTCAAGGCCCTGGCCGCCGGCGGCACCCGTGCCGACCTCTACTCCGCGCTCTACGGCTCGTCGGAGTTCTACCGGGTCGTCAGCGGCGGCCGCGCCGCGACCTTCCTGGCGAAGCTCTACAGCGGCGTGCTCAACCACGCGCCGGACGCTGCGGCCGTCGCCGCGTGGACCAGGCGCATGGCCACGGGCATGGCGCACGCCACGGTGGCGGACACGATCGTGCGGTCGGCCGAGGCCCGGGGGGTCCGTGTCGACATCGACTACCTCACCTTCCTCGGCCGGGCGGCCACCCCCACCATCCGCTCGCACTGGGTGGCGAACCTGGGGTCGCAGGACGAGCTGGTGCTGCAGAAGTCGCTCGCCGTGAGCGCCGAGTTCTTCGACGACGCGCAGTCCCTCGCGCTGCCTGCCGGTGCCACGCCACCGCCCACCCCGCCGGCGACGCCGGGCGGCCGGGCCCTGCGGGCAGCCGAGACCCAGGTGGGCGTCGGCATCCCGCGCACCACCTACGACCAGGTGAACCGCCCCATCGCCGTGCCGCTCGCCCAGATCCAGCCCGGTGACCTCGTCTTCTACTGGGGCGCCGGCCACGTGGCGCTCTACGCCGGCAACGGCATGGTGGTCCACGCGCCCGACGCCGGCAACGTGGTGCGCTACGACGACCTCCACATGGGACCCCCGGAGCACATCGTCCGACCGGGCTGACCCGGCGGGTTGTCACCCTCTCTGCGATTCGGGAACGCTCTCGGCGCGCGGGGCG
>JADGOP010000146.1 GCA_017882935.1 Actinomycetota bacterium | reverse complement strand
CTGCCCGAGGGGTTCCGCCACGTCGCCTGGGCCGACCTCGACGCGCTCGAGGCCGCCATCGACCCGTCGGTGGCCGCGGTGTTCCTCGAGCCGGTGCAGGGCGAAGGCGGGGTCAACCCGGCCACCGTCGAGTTCTTCCAGGGCGTGCGGCGCCTGTGCGACGAGCGCGACCTGCTGCTGATCATCGACGAGGTGCAGACGGGTCTCGGTCGCACCGGCGAGTGGTTCGGCTTCGAGCACTACGGCGTGCGCCCCGACGTGGTCACGCTCGCGAAGGCACTCGGCAACGGGGTGCCCATCGGCGCCTGTTGGGCGCGCGCCGAGGTGGCCGACGCGTTCGTGCCCGGCGACCACGGCAGCACCTTCGGCGGGCAGCCGCTCGCCGCGGCCGCAGCGCGGGCCGTGCTCGCCGTCATGGAGGAGATCGACGCGCCGGCGTGCGCGCGCCGGGCCGGTGGCGTCCTCACAGAGGCCCTGCTCGCCCTGCCCGCGGTCACCGACGTGCGCGGCTTCGGGTTGCTGCTCGGCGCCGAGCTCGACGGCCTCGACGCCCGGCACGTGGCCGCCGACTGCCTCGACTCGGGCCTCGTCATCAACGGCGTCACGCCCACCGCGCTGCGGTTCGCACCGTCGCTGCTCGTCACCGACGACGAGATCCACGAAGCGGTCTCGATCCTCTCCAGCGTCCTCGACGCCACACGAACGGAGCGCCCGTGACCCGCCACCTCCTGGAGATCGACGACCTCTCGCGCGACGAGCTCCTCCACCTCATCGCCTTGGCCGAGCAGCCCAGCCCGCGCCGCTGCCTCGACGGCAGGGGAGTGGGCCTGGTCTTCGAGAAGCCGTCGCTGCGCACCCGTCACTCCACCGAGATGGCGGTGCACCAGCTCGGCGGCCACCCGGTCACGGTGCAGGGGGTCGAGGTCGGCATCGACACCCGCGAGACCGCCGAGGACATCGCCCGCACGCTCAGCTGCTACCACGCGGCCATCGGCTGCCGCGTCTTCGAGCACGGCAAGATCGAGCGCGTGGCGGCCGCTGCGAGCGTGCCGGTGGTGAACCTGCTGTCCGACGAGGCGCACCCGCTGCAGGCCATCGCCGACGTGCTCACCCTTCGCCAGGAGCTCGGCGGGCTCGAGGGTCGCACCATCACGTACGTGGGCGACCCGAACAACGTGCTCCAGTCCCTTGCCCTCGCCACCGGGATGCTCGGCATGCAGGTGCGCGTGGCCTGTCCGGCCAGCCACCCGGTGCCCGAGCTGATGCTCGACCGCATCGCCGCGTCGGGCGTCGCGCTCGAGGTGTTCGACCGACCCACCGCCGCGGTGGCAGGCGCCGACGCCATCTACGCCGACGTGTGGACCTCGATGGGCCAGGAGCTGGAGGCCGTGCAGCGGCGCCATGACTTCGAGGGCTTCACCATCGACGAGGCCCTCCTCGAGGCTGCCGGCCCCGACGTCATCTTCCTGCACTGCCTCCCCGCGCACCGCGACGAGGAGGTCTCGGCGGCCGTCATCGACGGGCCCCGCAGCCGGGTGTGGGAGCAGGCGACGAACCGTATGCACGCGGCCCGGGGCGCGCTGCTGTGGCTGCTCGAGGGTGCAGCCCGGTGAGCGCTCCTCGGGCGTCGCGCGGCGCCACAGGCGACGAGCCCAGCCGGCTCTCGAAGCCCCAGCGCCAGCACCGCGTGGCCGAGCTGCTCGAGCAACACAACGTCACCAGCCAGGGCGAGCTGGTGGAGCTGTTGGCGGCGCACGGCGTGCGCGCCACGCAGGCGACGGCATCGCGCGACCTCGAGGAGCTGGGGGCCATCAAGGTCCGCGGCCCGGGCGGCGAGAGCATCTACGCCATCCCCGACCTGCCGTTCGCGCAACGGGCCCCCGACGACCACCTGCGGCGGGTGTTCGGCGACTGGGTCGTGGAGGTGGCGTCGTCGTCCAACCTCGTCGTCCTGCGCACCCCGCCGGGCTCGGCCCACGTGGTGGGCTCGGCGCTCGACCGGGCGGCGCTCCCCGACGTGCTCGGCACCGTGGCCGGCGACGACACCCTCATCGTGGTCGTGGCCGAGCAGCGTGGCGGCGCGTCGCTCGCCGACGAGCTGCGTGACCTGGCCGGCCTGTAGCACCTCCCGACATCATCCGATCCTGAGCAGCGAAGAGGAAGAACTGTGGCGAAGCGAGTGGTCCTGGCATACAGCGGTGGTCTCGACACGTCGGTGGCCGTGCGCTGGATGATCGAAACCTACGGCGTCGAGGTGATCGCCCTCGCGGTCGACGTCGGCCAGGCCGTCGATCCGGCGCAGTCCGGTGACCCGTGGGACGCCATCAAGGCGCGCGCGCTCGCCGCGGGTGCCTCGGAGGCGGTGGTCATCGACGCCCGCGAGGAGTTCGCCGAGAACTTCGTCGCACCAGCACTGGCGGCCAACGCGCTCTACGAGGGCCGGTATCCGCTGGTGTCGGCGCTGTCACGGCCCGTGATCGTGAAGCACCTCGTCGAGGGCGCCCGCCGCTTCGGCGCCGACGCGGTGGCCCACGGCTGCACGGGCAAGGGCAACGACCAGGTGCGCTTCGAGGTGGGGACCCGCTCGCTGGCGCCCGACCTCGAGGTGCTCGCACCGGTGCGTGGCTGGGGCATGACCCGCGAGGAGTCCATCCTCTACGCGTACCGCAACGACATCCCGATCGTCGCCACCAAGGAGAAGGTGTACTCGATCGACGACAACCTCTGGGGTCGCGCCATCGAGTGCGGCGAGATGGAGGACCCGTGGGCCGTGCCGCCGCAAGGCGTGTGGATGCTCACGCGCCAGACGGCCACCGAGCCGCGCGACGTCGTCATCGGGTTCGAGCAGGGCAAGCCCACCTCGGTCGACGGTGAGCGGCTCGGCATGCTCGGCATCATCACCTTGCTCAACGAGCTCATCGGGTCCTACGGCTGGGGCCGCATCGACATGGTCGAGAACCGCCGGGTGGGCATCAAGAGCCGCGAGACCTACGAGTGCCCGGCGAGCCTCGCCCTGATCCTGGCCCACAAGGATCTCGAGTCGATCTGCCTCGAGCGCGACCTCGACCGAGAGAAGGCACGCATCGAGCCCCGCTACGCGGAGCTGATCTACGACGGCCTGTGGTTCTCGCCGCTCAAGGACGCCTTCGACTCGTTCGTGAAGTCGAGCCAGCGCCACGTCACCGGCGAGGTGCGGCTGCACCTCGAGCCCGGCAGCTGCGTGGTCACCGGGCGGCGCAGCCCCGACAGCCTCTACGACTACGGCCTGGCCACCTACGACGCGGCCGACTCGTTCCGGCACGAGGACAGTGCCGGCTTCGTCCGCCTCTGGGGCCTCGGCCTCGAGACCTGGTCGGCCCGACAGGGCCCCGGGTCGCGCTCCTGAGCTGCCGCACGGTGTCCGGGCGCGCCGAGCCGGCCGACTCGATCTGTGCCGTGTGGACCGGGGAACGTAGGGTGAGGGAGCTGCGCTCCTGCGCAGCCACCGCCCCCCTCGGGTCGGCCCCCGCCACGTCGTTGCTTGTTCGGAGCGCCAGTTGAATTCTCCAGTCGTCGCCAGCCACCGCCGGATGAGCGATCCCGCGTTCCTCGCCGAGATGCAGGAGCGCCGCTACGACGACCACGTGGAGCCGCTCAACAAGCTGGTCGACGACCTGATCTCCACGCGCAACCGCTGGATGCCGCACATCTCGCCGCACCACGGCGGCGTCAACGCCGAGGTGCTGCTGCTCCTCGCCGCACCCGGCATCGGCGCCGACGACCAGGACGGTGCCAGCGGCAGCGGCTTCCTGTGCGTCGAGAACGACGACGCCACGTCCGAGCTGCTCGCCACCTGCCTCGACCGCGCCGAGCTCGACGCTTCGCGCACCGTGTCGTGGAACGCCTTCCCGTGGGTCGTCCCCGGCTACAAGACGCCCACCGAGGTGCAGGTCCGCTCCGCCACCGAGCCGCTGTACCGGTTCATCGAGCTGCTGCCCGACCTGCACGCCGTGGTCCTGCTCGGCCGCATGGCCGACGTGAGCTGGTCGCAGCTCAAGGAGCGCCGTCGCGACGCCACGCTCGGGCCGCTCGTCGTCAAGGCACCGCTGCCGAGCGGCCGCGGCATCACCAAGGGTGGCAAGCAGTCCCGCTCGGCCGGTGAGGACGAGGTCGTCAACGCGCTGACCCAGGCCCGGGTGCACTGCGA
The DNA here is from genome assembly GCA_017882935.1 of Actinomycetota bacterium. Classification (GTDB taxonomy): domain Bacteria; phylum Actinomycetota; class Acidimicrobiia; order Acidimicrobiales; family Iamiaceae; genus JADGOP01. The sequence goes on along the minus strand of JADGOP010000146.1, from coordinate 2,238 downwards.
TCGGTTCCGGCGGTAGGGCAACCCATGGGCACGTTGTGGCACGGCCGCTTCGATCGCGGGCCGGCCGAGGAGCTGCTCGCCTTCACGGTGAGCCTCCCGTTCGATCAGCGCCTCGCGGCCGACGACCTGGTCGGCTCGCGCGCGCACGTGCGCGGCCTGGTCCGCGCCGGCATCCTCGATGCCGCCGAGGCGGGCCTGGTGCAGGCCGCGCTCGACCGCGTCGAGGAGGAGATCAACGGCGGGCGCTTCGAGTACCGACCGTCCGACGAGGACATCCACACCGCGGTCGAGCGGCGGGTCACCGAGCTCGCCGGGCCCGCGGGCGCCAAGCTGCACACCGGGCGCAGCCGCAACGACCAGGTCGCCACCGACCTGCGCCTCTACTGCCGCCGCTCGCTCACCGAGATCATCGCCCGCGTGCTCGAGCTGCAGGGCGTGCTGCTCGAGCGGGCCATCGCCGCCGGTGAGACCTACCTGCCCGGCTACACGCACCTGCAGCGCGCCCAACCCGTCCTGCTGGCACACCACCTGCTGGCGCACGGCTGGGCGCTGGCCCGCGACGTCGACCGCCTCGACGCCACCCGCACCCGCCTCAACGTGTCACCGCTGGGCGCCGGGGCGCTGGCCGGCTCCTCGCTCGACCTCGACCCCGAGGGCGTGGCCCGCGACCTCGGCTTCGACGGTCCCTTCGAGAACTCCCTCGACGCCGTCAGCGACCGCGACTTCGTGGCCGAGGCCCTGTTCGACCTGGCGCTGCTCGGCGTGCACCTGTCGCGCCTGGGCGAGGAGATCATCCTCTGGTCCACCGAGGAGTTCGGCTTCCTGCGCCTCGACGACGCCTACTCCACCGGCAGCTCGATGCTGCCGCAGAAGAAGAACCCCGACATCGCCGAGCTGGCGCGCGGCAAGGTCGGTCGCCTCGTCGGCAACCTCACCGGCCTGCTCACCACCCTCAAGGGCCTGCCGCTCGCCTACAACCGCGACCTCCAGGAGGACAAGGAGCCCCTGTTCGACTCGGTCGACCAGATGAGCCTCGCCCTCGGCGCGATGCAGGGCCTGCTCGCGTCGTCGTGGTTCGACACCGACCGGATGCAGGCGGCAGCCGACTCGCCGTACCTCGTTGCCACCGACCTCGCCGAGCTGCTCGTCGAGCAGGGCACGCCCTTCCGTGAGGCGCACGCGCTCATCGGCGGCCTGGTGCGCGACTCCATCGAGCGCCACGTGCCGCTCGCCGAGCTCGTGGCGGCACACCCCGACCTGGGCGACGCCGCGGTGGAGCTGCTGGAGCCGGGGGTCTCGGTGACCCGGCGCACCACGCCCGGCGGGGCCGGCCCCAAGCCGGTGGCACACCAGCTCGACCGGTTCCGGGCGCGGCTCCAGACCGACCGTGAACGCAGCTGACCCGGTCCTGCCCCGTGGCTTCTTCGCCCGCGACGCACTCGTGGTCGCCCCGGAGCTGCTCGGCAAGCTGCTCGTCCGGCGCGCCCCGGAGGGGGACCGCGCCGGTCGCATCGTCGAGGTGGAGGCCTACCGTGGCGCCGACGACCCGGCCAGCCACGCGTTCCGCGGTCGCACGCCGCGCACCACGACCATGTTCGGGCCCGCCGGCCACCTCTACGTCTACTTCTCCTACGGGATGCACTGGTGCGCCAACGTCGTGTGCGCCCGGCCCGACGAGGCCGCGGCCGTGCTGATCCGTGCGCTCGAGCCGGTGCGGGGCATCGAGGCCATGACCGCGGCGCGTTCCGGTGCACGCCGACCGGTCGACGTCAGCAACGGGCCCGCCAAGCTCTGCGAGGCGCTGGGCATCACGGGCACCGACGACGGGGCCGATCTGCTGTCGGGCGACCGCGGCATCCGCATCGTCGACGACGGCACCCCTCCTCCGGCGGAGCCGGGCGTGGGGCCCCGCGTCGGCATCTCGGTGGCCGTGGAGCAGCCGTGGCGCTGGTTCGACCCGCAGAGCCGGTTCGGGTCCCGCACGCCGGGCCCCCGGGCGGCGGTGGCACGTGGCTGAGCCGACCCTGCTGGCGAGCGGCGACCCCCGGCTCGAGCCCAGCGCCGACCTGGCGGTCGCGCGCCTCGCCATCGACACCGCGCTCGACCCCGACGCCGACCACCACGTCCACATGCTCGGGTTCCTGGCCACCCACCCCGACGCCCTGCTGCGCAGCTGCACCGACGGGCACCTCACCGGCTCGGCGCTGGTCGTCTCCTACGACGCCACGCAGGTGCTGC
>JADGOP010000145.1 GCA_017882935.1 Actinomycetota bacterium | reverse complement strand
CCGACTGGATGGCGTCGGGGAAGCCCCGGTCGTCGTCGGGCACGTCGGGGAGCCGCTCGACCTCGCGCACCACGTCGTAGCCGAGGTAGCCGACCAGGCCGCTGTGCAGCGGGGGGAGATCGGACAGCGCGGGCGCGCGGTAGTGGTGGAGCGCGGCCTCGACGGTGGCGAGGATGCCCTGGTCGAGAGGGATGGACGGGTCGATCGTGGCACCGTCGTCGATGCGGACGTCGCGGCCATGGGCCGAGAAGGTGACCGCGTGGCGGCGGCCGACGAACGACCAGCGACCCCAGCGCTCACCGTGCTCGACCGACTCGAGCAGGAAGCCGGGCTCGTCGCCGCACAGCCGTGCGAAGGCCGCGACCGGCGTGATGAGGTCGGCGACCAGCTCGCGCCAGACCGGCACGACGGTGTAGTCGCGGGCCAGCGCGTGGAACTCGTCGCGGCTCGGACGTGCTGCTCCGGGCGGGCTCACCCTCGAGGCGCTTCGCCGAACGAGCGGTAGAAGCACGAGTGGTTGCCGGTGTGGCAGGCCCCGGCACCCTCCTGCTCGACCACGAACAGCAGCGTGTCGCCGTCGCAGTCGTAGGCGGCCCGGCGGATCCACTGCCGCTCGCCCGACGTGTCGCCCTTGCGCCACTCCTCCTGTCGGGAGCGGCTCCAGAACACGGTGCGGCCCTCTTCGAGGCTGCGACGCAGGGTGGTGGCGTTCATCCAGGCCATCATCAGCACCTCGCCGGTGCTCGCCTCCTGCACGATGGCGGGGACGAGGCCATCGGCGTTGTAGGTGACCGCTTCGAGGTCGGAGTCGAGGACGGGGATCGGGGTGGCGGCCGGCATGGTCGGCAATCGTACGAGGCCACCCCCACACCCCCGAAAAGACTTGCCCCGCTCCCCCGCCGCGCCGTCGAACTTCTGGGGACGGATATGCGCGCCATGCGCACATATCCGTCCCCGAAACGCGTTGGGAGGGATCAGCGGGTGACGACCGGGCCGGTGATCACGACCTTGCAGCCGTTGGGGACCTGCTGCCCGTTCACGGAGAAGACCTCGAGTGAGGCCCGGAGCCGGCGACTCTCGAGGACCGGTGCCGCTGCGGCCTGGACCGTCACGTCCACCGCCCCGCCCGGAGCGAGGACGTGCGACCTCGACACCCAGTCGATGGCCGCGTAGGGCGCTCCCGCGCGCCGTTCCCCGGTGCGGGGGTCGACCTCCTCACCGGTGGCGCCGCCCGCCAGGTTCAGCCGCACAGTCGTCGGTCCCCGGTTGGTGATCCGCAGCGTGCCGACCGTCGTCGTGGCGACGCCCCGGTGCGCCGGGGTGGCGATCGCCCGGAACGACAGCACCCGCAGTTCGGGCGGCGCCGAGGTGCAGGCGGAGAAGTCGGTGCCGGTGAGTGGTGCGATCGACGCCGGCTGGGTCGGGACCCAGACCACCGAGTCGATCCCGTCGGTGAGCCGGCGGAAGCCCGCCGTGCCGTCACTGTGGTAGCCCGGCTCGCCCCGGTTCCACAGGAACAGCTCACCGCTGGGGGCGACCAGCGCCACGCGCTGCCCGGAGTCGTCACCGGCGACCCCGAGCGCGGCGACGCTGGGGTCCAGCCAGCTCCCAGAGATCGCGAACTCGGGCCGGGTCCGCCCGGTCTGCGGGTCGAGCGCCACGACCGGGACCGGGATTGAAGGGGCTTCGGGAACCGGACCTTCGGCGGCGAGGAGCTGTGGGCCCGGGCCATCGAGGATGGTCGACCTCATCCTCGGCGTCACGACGGGCAACGGGGGCTCGGGAGCGAAGCCGCTCGACTCTGCCGAGAACGCTGCGCCGACGTCGACGAACCAGTGCACCGGGAGCGCGTCGCCGTTGCTCGTGGTGCGGAAGAGCAGCCGACGTGAGTCGGCCTGCCACTGCAGCCCACCGGGAATGAGCCCCGAGAGCTGGGACGCCCCCCACCGCACCTCCGCGCCGGTGACGAGATCGCGCACCACCACCGTGTCGGGTGGGTAGGTGGAGCACGGCTTGACCGAGTGCTTCGGCGCGTAGCGGACCATGGCGAGGTAGCGCCCGTCGGGGCTCACGGCAGGGTCCTCCCCCGGCGCCACCTCCACGGTCGCCCCGCCGATGATCGGCACGGCCACGATGCTCGGGTTCCCGCAGGAGGACCGCAGCGCGACGTACGCCGTGCGCCCGTCTCCGGAGACCGTCGGCGGACCCAGGATGCGGGCGCCGACACCGCCCGACAGCAGCGTCCGGGTCACCCGGCCGGTGGCGGCAGAGAGCACCACGAGGCGGTGGTCGATGGTCGCCGCCACCAGCGTCGAACCGAACGGTGTCGAGCTCGGCGCCACGGGCCCCACGGTGTGGACGTCGTGTCGTCCCGCCCGGTCCACTGCGACCGCCGACACTCCACCGACCACCGCGAGCACGAGCGCGATCAGCCCGACGCGCACGGCGAGTCGGGTCCGCCGCAGCGACGTGGCCCGGCGGTCGACCCTGGCGCGGGCCACAGACACGTCGACGTCGAGGTCCGGCACCGCCTGCTCGACGCGGTCTCGGAAGTCGGTCATGGCTCCTCCTCGATCTGCTCGACGGCGTCGTCGACCGAACGGCCGAGCTGGGCTCGCAGCTTGCGGAGCGCCGAGTGCAACGTGGCCTTCACGGTGCCGACCTGGCATCCCATGGCCTTGGCGACGTCGGCGAGCTTGAGGTCCTCGTGGAACCGCAGCAGCACCGCCAGCCGTTCCCGCGGGGTGAGCCCGTCGAGCAACCCGCCCTCGGTCAGCCCCTGTCCCGCTTCCTCGCCCGGACCCGGTGCGGCGACAGCGCCGGCCGACGCGTGACCGACCGACCCGTGCAGCCGGTCGGCCCGGGCCAGCGCCCGCCGGGCACCCCGGCTCGCCACGATGAAGACCCACCCGTCGGGGCGCTCCATCGCGCGGACCCGCGACCAGCGCACGAGGGCCTTGGCGAAGGCCTCCTGGGCGGCGTCCTCGGCCTCGGCGCGGTCGCCGAGGCTGGCAGCGAGCGCGCGCACGACGCGGGGGTAGGTCGACCCGAAGAAGTCGTCGAACCCTCCGTCCCCGCTCGCAGCCCTCGTCACCGTGTCCACCACCCTGGAGAGGTCGGAACGTCCCGGAATGGTTTAGACGCGCCCGAACGAGCGCCGGAGCCGCCACTGCTTGCTGTAGCTAACCGGCAAAGTGACCGCTTTCCGGGGCTTCCCACAGAACATTTGCCGGCGGGGGCCGGAGGGGTCAGAGGTAGAGGCCCGTGCTGCCCTCTTCGAGGCGCTTGGCCGCCACCGCGTGGACGTCGCGCTCGCGGAGGATGACGAAGTCCTCGCCGCGCACCTCGACCTCGTAGCGGTCCTCGGGGTTGAAGAGCACCTGGTCGCCGGGCTCCATGTTGCGGACGTTCTGGCCGACGGCCACGACCTCGGCCCACGCCAGGCGCTTGCCCATCTGTGCGGTGGCGGGGATGAGGATCCCGCCCGTGGAGCGCCGCTCGCCCTCGGGACCGCCGATGCGCACCAGGATGCGGTCGCTCAGCATCTTGATCGGCAGCTTGTCGACGGGGTTCGACGGGAACGCGGGGGCCGGGGGGTGGGGCGAGGCAGCCGGGGCGGGCTCGTCGGGGGCGGGATCGGTCACGGGGTCGACGGTACCGCCCACGGTGGCGATCGCCGCGCGGGCGGGCTCAGCCCTGGCGGACGGTCACGCCATGGGCCGCCAGCACGCCCTTCGCCTCAGCCACGGTGTGGTCGCCGAAGTGGAAGATCGACGCCGCGAGGACCGCGTCGGCCCCACCCTCGATGATCCCGTCGGCGAGGTGGTCGAGCGTGCCGACGCCACCGCTGGCGATGACGGGCACCGGCACGGCGTCGGCGACCGCCCGGGTGAGGGCCACGTCGAAGCCGTTGCGGGTGCCGTCGCGGTCCATCGACGTGAGCGGCACCTCGCCGGCACCCCGCTCGACGGCCTCGCGCACCCAGGCCACCACGTCGAGCCCCGTCCAGGTGCGGCCGCCGTGGATGACGACCTTCCAGGCGTCGGCGTCGTCATGGGCCTTGGCGTCGACCGCGATCACCACGCACTGGTTGCCGAACTCGGCGGCGATCTCGCTGATCAGCTCGGGGCGCTGGACCGCCGCAGTGTTCACCGACACCTTGTCGGCGCCGGCGCGCAGCATGCGGCGGGCGTCGTCGACCGTCCGGATGCCACCGCCCACGGTGAAGGGGATGAACACCTCCTCGGCGGTGCGGCGCACCACGTCGACCATGGTGTCGCGGTCGTCGGACGAGGCGGTGATGTCGAGGAACACGAGCTCGTCGGCGCCCTCGAGGTCGTAGCGGGCCGCCAGCTCGACCGGATCGCCCGCGTCGCGGATGTCGACGAAGTTGACGCCCTTCACGACGCGGCCGTGGTCGACGTCGAGGCAGGGGATGACCCGGGCGCAGCGCATGGCGCCTCACGCTACCGGCGCCCGCGCCACCCCAGGTCCCGACTTGGCGTGCGCAGCCGCACCGCTGCGGTGCAGCCACGCACGCCGAACCGGCAGACTGCTGCGATGACCGAGCCCCTGCCCCCCACCGACGACCTCGACGAGGTCGAGCGCCGCCTCCGGATGCCCCTCGTCGACGCCATGGTGACGCAGCGGTCGATCCGGCGCATCCTCCCCGACCCGGTCGAGCCGGCCATCGTGCGGCGCCTGATCGAGCTCGGCCTCGAGGGGCCCACCGGGTCGAACGGCCAGAACTGGGAGTTCGTGGTGGTCACCGACCCCGGGCCCAAGGCCGTCCTGGCCAAGCAGTACCGGCGCGCCTGGAAGATCTACGGCGGCCTCGGCCAGCGGCTCCGCAAGGACGACCAGACCACTCGCATCCTCAAGTCGGTCAAGTGGCAGGTGGACCACTTCGAGGAGGTGCCGGTCATGGTCGTCGCCTGCCTGAAGAACGGGCCCCGACCGCCGGTGCTCCCCGTCCCCGCCATCGCCGACTCGTCGCACTACGGCTCGATCTACCCCAGCGTGCAGAACCTGCTGCTCGGCGCCCGTGCCATCGGCCTGGGCGCGTCGCTCGTCACCCTCCCCCTCTGGTCGGGCATCGTGGCGCGCCGGGCGCTGGGCCTGCCCGCCTCGGTCGACCCCACCAGCGTCATCTGCCTCGGCTGGCCCATCGGGAAGTACGGGCCCAAGCCACGCCGGCCGGTCGACGAGGTGCTGCACCTCGAGCGGTGGGGCGGCTCGTGATCGTCCTGGTCCGCCACGGCGAGACCGCGTGGAGCCGGACGGGCCGCCACACCGGTCGCACCGACCTCCCCCTCACCGACGAGGGTTGCGCCGAAGCGGCGCAGCTCCGGCCGGCCCTCGCCAAGTACTCCTTCGCCGCCGTCTTCGTGAGCCCGTTGCAGCGGGCCCGCCACACCGCCGAGCTCGCCGGCCTCACCGACAGCGCCTCGGCCGTGGTCACGGTCGACCCCGACCTGGTCGAGTGGGACTACGGCTCGGCCGAGGGTCGCACCACCGCCGAGCTGCGCGCCACCGACCCCCACTGGAACGTCTTCGACGACGGCTGCCCCGACGGCGAGCCGCTCGACCACGTGGCCGCGCGCGTCGATCGGGTCATCGCCCGCGCCCGCGCGGTCGACGGTGATGTGGCCGTGGTCTCGCACGCGCACCTGCTCCGGGTCTTCGGCGCCCGCTGGATCGGCCAGCCACCGCTCAGCGCCCGGCACCTGCGCCTCGACACCGCCGCCTGGTGCGAGCTCGACCACGAGCGCGAGTGGCCCACCATCAACCGCTGGAACCTCACCGCCACCTGACCCCGGCCGGGTCGAGTCAGGCCGGGTTCGACGCGGCGGCCGCGGCGAGGGCCTCGGTGATGGAGAACTGGCCCTCGTAGAGGGCGCGGCCGACGATGGCGCCGCTGAGGGTGCGGCCGTCGACGTTCAGCGCGGCCAGGCGGCGGATGTCGTCGAGGTCGCCGACGCCCCCCGAGGCGATGACGTCGAGTTGCGTCGCGGCGAGCACCCGCTCGAGACCGTCGAGGTCGGGGCCGGCGAGCGTGCCGTCGCGCCCGATCTCGGTGACGATCAGCGCGGCCACGCCGTCGTGGTCGAACTCGCGCGCGACGTCGAGCAGGTCGCGCCCCGACCCCTGCTCCCAGCCCCGCACCGCCACCTCCCAGCGGTCGTCGGACGCCGTGGCCCCGGGGTGGAAGCGGGCGTCGAGGCCCACCGCCACCCGCCCCGGGTGCGCGGCCGCGAGGCGCCGCACGAGGTCGGGCTCCTCGAGGGCGGCCGTGCCGACGACCACGCGGGCCACCCCCGCGTCGAGCAACGCCCCGGCCGCGGCTTCGTCGCGCACGCCCCCGCCCGTCTGCACCTGGGCTGCCACGCCCCTCGAGATGGCACCGACGGTCTCGCGGTTGAGTGGTACCCCG
>JADGOP010000144.1 GCA_017882935.1 Actinomycetota bacterium | reverse complement strand
GCCGGCAGCCACAAGCCCAACACCGCGGTGCCGCAGGCGTACTACAACGCCAAGGCCGGCGGGAAGAAGCTCACCACCGAGACCGGCGCCGGCCAGTGGGGCACCGCGCTCGCCTTCGCCTGCGCGCTGTTCGACCTCGAGTGCGAGGTGTGGCAGGTCGGCGCCAGCTACGACCAGAAGCCCTACCGCCGCATGATGATCGAGGCGTTCGGCGGCATCGTCCACCGGTCCCCGTCGCCGCTCACCGAGAGCGGACGCTCGTACCTGGCCGTCGACCAGGACCACCCCGGTTCGCTCGGCATCGCCATCTCCGAGGCCGTCGAGGTCGCCGCCCAGGACCCCGAGATCCGCTACGCGCTGGGCAGCGTGCTGAACCACGTGCTGCTGCACCAGACCATCATCGGCGAGGAGGCGCTGCTCCAGCTGAAGAAGGCGGGCGAGTCCGCTCCCGACCTCATCGTCGGCTGCACGGGTGGCGGCTCGAACTTCGCGGGCCTGTCGTTCCCGTTCCTGCGCGAGAAGCTCGCCGGCAACATGAGCCCCACCATCCGCGCCGTCGAGCCGGCCTCGTGCCCGTCGCTCACCCACGGTGTCTACGCCTACGACTTCGGCGACGCCGCGGGGCTCACGCCGCTCATGAAGATGCACACCCTCGGCCACGACTTCGTGCCCGACCCCATCCACGCCGGCGGGCTCCGCTACCACGGCATGTCGCCGCTCATCTCCCACGTGTACGAGCTGGGCCTGATGGAGGCCGTCGCCATCCCGCAGACCGAGTGCTTCGCCGCGGCCATCCAGTTCGCCCGCACCGAGGGCATCGTGCCCGCGCCCGAGCCCACCCACGCCCTCGCCGCCGCGGTGCGCGAGGCGCTCAAGGCCAAGGAGACCGGCGAGGAGACCGTCATCCTCACCGCCCTGTGCGGCCACGGCCACTTCGACCTCGCGGCGTACGACGCCTACCTGTCCGGTCGCATGACCGACGAGGCCGTCACCGACGCCCGCTTCGCCGCCGCGCTCGCCACCGTCCCCGACGTCGGTGGCCGCTGACCTCCGCCGCGCTACTCGTGCGCCGCCTCGATCGACCGCCAGACGTCGGGCCGTGAGCCGTCGACGTCGGTGAACCCGTACTCGGCTGCCAGCTGGCCCGACGTGACCGATGCCTGGTTCCAGCGGGCGCGCCCGGCGTCGGCCGCCAGGGCCGCGACGGCACGACCGACGTAGCGGGGCGACTCCGACAGGGCGAAGTCGGGAGGTGCGACCGGGAGCCCGCGCCCGTCACGCTCCGGATCGAGCGCGTCGCGCCAGCTCTCCTCGGTCACCTCGAAGGCGTCGAGCATCATCTCCGAGCGGAGGAAGCCGGGCGTGATGGCGACCGCGGTGGCTCCCCGGGCTGCCAGCTCGTGTCCCACCGAGAAGGCGAGCCGGTTCACGGCGACCTTGGCGAGGTCGTAGTAGGCGGAGATCCGGTAGCGCGAGGCGTTGTACGCCGTCGTCCCGTCGGTGACCTCGACCAGGAGGCCACCCGGCTGCTCGATGAGCAGCGGCAGGAGGTGGTGCGACGTGACCAGGTGGGTCTCGACGGCGAGGCGGAGGATGCGCAGCCCCCGCTCGAGGTCGTGCTCCCAGATGGGCGTGTCCCACCCGGCCGGACCGCCCTTGAGGACCTCGGCACCCCAGATGTCGTTCACGAGCACGTCGAGGTGACCGTGGTCGCGTCGCACGCGCTCGGCCAGGGCCGCCACCTGCGTGGGATCGAGGTGGTCGACCGCGACCGGGATGCCCGTGCCGCCCAGACGGGTGACGAGGTCGGCCGTGCCCTCGATCGTCTCGGGCCGGTCGTAGTCGGATCGCAGCCCACCGGTGCGGCTGCTGCGACCGGTGCACACCACGGTCGCGCCGCCCTCTCCCAGCGCAGCCGCGATGCCCCGCCCGGCCCCACGCGTCGCGCCTGCCACCACCGCGACGCGCCCACGGAGCGCGTCGCGATCCGGTGACCAGGCCGCGGTGTCGCCCATCAGTCGAACAGCTTGGCGACCGCGGTCTGTGACGCCACGGCGAGCAGCAGGCCGTCGGCCGACCAGATGCGGGCCGCGCCGTGCACGTACCCGTTGGCCGCGAAGAAGGGATCGAAGTCGAGGAGCAGCCACTCGGTCCCGGCAGGCGCGTCCGGACCGAAGCGGATGCTGTTGTCGAGGCTCGTCCCCCCGCCCGCCCGACCGGCCGCCCGCACCACGGCGTTCGGCACGAAGTCGGCGAGATAGCCGAGCGTGGCCCGCGACTGGGGCGTGTCGCGCATGCGCGCCCAGACCTGTGAGCCCTCGGAGCCCCGCGCCTGCCGGTACTCGGCCATGGCAAAGGGGCCCTGCTCGGCGAGCTCGGGGACCGCGAGCGGGAAGCCGAGGTCGAACGGCTCCGAGTCGTCGGGGCCCGTGACGAGGGGCATGTCGCCCAGCCGGGCGGCGAAGCCCTGGGAGCTCGACGACGCGGTGGCTCCCAGCGCCGCGAGGACCAGGCGGTCACCGACGACGGCCGTGAGGCGCACCTGGCTGGTGTGGCGGCCCACCGCGAGCACCTCGACGTGGCAGTCGATGCACTCGCCCACCTCGGCCGACCCCGCGAACTGCACGGTGGTCCAGAGCGCGTCGCGGCCCGTCTCCGCCTCGAAGGCGGCGACGGTGAGCGCGATCCCGGTGCCGCCGAACAGCCGACCGTCGAAGCGGGCCAGGAGTGGCGTGAGCTCGAACGCGTAGTGGCCGTCGGCAACGCCCTCGAGGCCGAGCCAGCGCGGAGGGACCGCGAGGTCGGCACCGGGCGCGCCCGCACCCGGGATGTCGGGCAGCGGGGAGGGATCGGGGCCGATGGTCAGGTCGCTCACGGGACAGATGCTGCCCAACCGGGGTCGCCCGCGACGAACTGACGTGGGGCCCGGGGTGAGCCCCACATCGTTCGTCGGATGCCCGGCCGTGCGATCGTCACCCGTTCCAACGTACCGGTGCGTCGGCCGGCCTCCTGCCTGCCTGATCAGGCGTCGTGGCGATCGAGGTACTCGGTGCAGATGGCCACCAGGCGTTCGCGCCCGAAGCTGGGCTCGTGGCCGCCGTGGACCACGGTGACCGGCAGGTCGCGCAGCCGGCGCATGGAGGCCACGTAGGCGACCACGTCGGATCCCTCGAGCTCGTCGAGGAGCGGCCCGTCGTACACGGCGTCGCCCGAGAAGAGGATCCCGCTGGCCGCCTCCCACAGACCGATGCTCCCCGGCGAGTGGCCCGGCAGGTGCAGCACCTCGAAGGCCCGGTCGCCGAGGTCGATCACGTCGCCGTCGTCGAGGACGCGGGTGGCGGGCGCAGGCGCGATCTCGAGCAGCGCGGCGTCGAGCCCGCCCGCTGGCACTGCGTCGACGAGGAGCGCGGGGATGTCGTAGCCGGCGTCGCGGTAGGGCCCGAGGACCTCCTCACCGAACACGCCGGGGTCGAGCACGGCGAGTCCCGCTCGGTCCAGCGCGTGGGCCTCGGCCCGGTGCACCGCCCGTTCGGCGAACTCGTGCATGCCGCCGACGTGGTCGCCGTGCGTGTGGGTGGCCACGGCCAGGAGCCCACCGTCGAGCTCGCGCTCCACGAACTGCCGCAGCGGGCGCAGCCCCAACGCCGTGTCGACCACCAGGTCGCGGTCGCGCCCCTGCACGTGCCACACGTTGCAGCGCAGCAGCGGGTGGACGTGGGGCTCGGTCACCAGGGTGAGCGTGTCGGACACCCGCACCTGCACGAACCACGGCGAGGCCACCGGCAGATCGATCATGGCCGCAGGCTACGGACAAACCGTTGCGGCGTTCCGTGCGTAGTACCTGGCATGAGCACAACCACCTCCCCCGCTCGCCGAGCACGTCGCTCGGCGAGGACCACCCTCGTCGCCGTGACCGCCTCGGTCGCCTCGGTGGCGCTGCTCGGTGCCTGCGGCTCGAGCGGCAAGGGCTACGGCGCCTCGAACCCCACCACCACCGCCGGGCCGGCTGCCGCCGCGCCGGCCGCAGCCGCCGGCGGATCCGCCGTCACCATCGACAACTTCTCGTTCGGCCCCAGCCCGCTCAAGGTGAAGTCCGGCACGAAGGTGACCGTGACCAACAAGGACTCGACGACCCACACCTGGACCGCCGACTCGGGTGACGCCGTCACCTGGACGTCGCCGGACCTGTCACCGGGGTCGTCCTACTCGTTCACGTTCTCGAAGGCCGGCACCTACTCGTACCACTGCAAGATCCACCCCTCGATGACGGGCACCGTCGTCGTCTCCTGACCGGCCCGGTCAGTCGTCGAGGACCTTGTCCCACAGCGTGCCCAGGGTCGCCAGCTGTGCGGCGGTGAGGCGACGCGTGAGGTGCGCGCGGACCACCTCGTTGTGCGTCGGCCGCGCTTCGTGCAGTCGCCGCCGGCCGGCGGTGGTCAGCGCTGCGAAGTAGCTGCGACGGTCGTCATCGTCGACGATGCGCTCCACCATCCCCGCCCGCGCGAGGCGCGTCACCAGGTGGCTGACCCCACTCGGGGTGAGGACGACGCGATCGGCCAGCTCGGTCATGCGCAGCCGCCCGTCGGGAGCGTTGAACAAGGTGATCAGCACGTCGAACTCCTTGATCGAGATCCCGTGGCCGGCGCTGAGTGCGGCATCGAGGGCACGCAGGGCGGCGTCGGTGAACTGGAGGGACCCGTGCCACGCCCGGAACTCGTCCTCCGTCAGGTACTCGTCGCGGTCGGCGCTTGACATGCATCCTCTCCCGACTTACTTTCTTGGTGAAGTAAGTATATACCCACCACATGAGGGAGACCAGTCATGGCATTCGGCGTCATCCACCACTTCCCCGGCGGCACCAAGGAGAACTACGAGGCCTCGATCGCTGCGGTCCACCCCAGCGACGGGAGCCTCCCGGAGGGTCAGGTCTTCCACGCGGCCGGCCCCGTGCCCGGCGGCTGGACGATCATGGCGGTCCACGATTCGAAGGAGAGCTGGGAGCACTTCCGCGACACCATCCTCATGCCCCGGATGGAACAGGGCATCGACGGTGGCTTCCCCACGCCTCCCGAGCAGACCGAGATCGACCTGTACAAGGTCATCTCCTAGCGCCACCGTCGGCTACCCGAGGAGTCACGACATGCTGAGCAGCAACCGCATCTCCGCGGTCCTGGTGTCGACCGACCTGGAACGGAGCCAGGAGTTCTACGAGAAGACCCTCGGCCTCACGTTGTCCGCGGAGACGATCAAGAACCACCTCGTCTTCGAAGGCGCCGACGGCACCACCCTGCTGGTCTACGGGAGGCCCGGCGGCAACAAGGCCGAGCACACCCAGGTCCGCTTCTGGTCGACCGACCTCGACCACGACGTGGCCGAGCTCGCGGGCCGTGGCGTCGTGTTCGAGGAGTACGACACCCCGACCTTCGAGACGGTCGATCACGTGGTGACAACACCTGGCATCGGTCGCTCGGCGTGGTTCAGGGATCCCGACGGCAACACCATCGCCGTCTTCCAACCGGAGTAGGCAGGCTGCAGCGACGGGGGGCGTTGTGTACGGTCGGAGCGTTGATCCGTGAGGGGGGCCGACCGGATCGTCCAGGGGGCTCCGCCGATGTTCCATCCTCCCACCTCCTCACCCCGTCGTCGCACGCGCGTCGTGGCCGGCGGCCTGCTGGTCGCCCTGTCGTGCGTCGGGGTGCTGAGCGCGCCGACGTCGTTCGCCGGCACCACCGCCGCCAGGCACGACCACGCGCACGACCATCCGCCGCGGGTGCCCGTCCCCGCCGTGAGCGGGCCGATCACCGGTGGCACCACGGGGCACCCCGCCAACGCCATGCCGCCGCGCTTCGCGACGGTCGACCACTACACCGAGAACGAGTACTTCCTCTCGGGCACGGCCACCGCCCACGCGGCGAGCGGCACGTGGGGCACCGACGGACGGTGGACCGCCCGGCCCACCACCACCGCGCCCTACGAGACGCGCATCATCGTGCGCCGGCCTGCCAACCCCGCCAAGTTCAACGGCACGGTGGTGGTCGAGTGGATGAACGTGAGCGCCGGCACCGACGAGGACGTCGACTGGGGCTTCGCCCACGACGAACTGGTGCGCGACGGGTTCGCGTATGTCGGCGTGTCGGTGCAGAAGGCGGGCATCTACGGCGGCGGCGGGATCCCCGGCATCGCGCTCAGCCCGCTCAAGGTGCAGGACCCGGTGCGCTACGCACCCCTCGTCCACCCCGGTGACGACTACTCCTACAGCATCTTCTCCCAGGCAGGCGCGCTGCTGCGGCACCACTCGTCGACGGGCATCGATCCCCTCGGTGGGCTGCACGTCCGCCGCCTCATCGCCGACGGCGAGTCGCAGTCGGCCTTCCGCATGGTGACCTACGCCAACGCCATCCAGCCTCGCGACCGCGTGTACGACGCCTTCCTGATCCACAGCCGTGG
>JADGOP010000143.1 GCA_017882935.1 Actinomycetota bacterium | reverse complement strand
TAGATCCGGCCCGACGAGCGGTAGCCAGCGGAAGACTTCGGACGGCCCAACGAGTCGTTCGAATTCGGCCACGAAGCTGATGCTGGAACGTGCCCCAGATCGCCGGCCGTGGGACGCTGCCGGGATTGATCGCTCGTTACCGGTCGAGAGCTCGGACCTCGATCGACTCGACGGGCGGCCACTCGGCGCGGCTGTGGTCGCCGTAGCTGACAAGTTCGAGACTGCTGAGCAGTCCGTCGGTCTCGAACATGAGGATCTCGATGGGTGGCTCGCCAGGTGCTGTCGCCGCCGTACCTTCCAAGCCCACGAGGCGCGAAGTCGCGTCCGGTGAGGCCGCAGCGGTATCGAAGTCGATAGTTGGACACCCGCAGTCGCAGTGGCCCACGACCATCAGGCCGGGCAGCTGCTCACGGAGACGAGTCGCATCGTCGGAGTCGCCTCCGAGGAGCCGCTCCAGGAGAACCCGCTCCGTGGCGCTGATCTCACGGGGTTCCGTCCTCACGAGGTGAGTCTCCCACCGCCCCAGAACGCCGGCACGGCGGCATTCGCGACCGGCGCCGACGAGCAGCTTGGTGTCAGGGCCCGCCGCTGAGGGCGTAGGTGACGACGTCGAAGGTGCGACCGTACTCGTCGGTGGGCGTGACGGTGACGTTGGTGCCCGAGACGGTGACGAGGAGGTAGTGGAACACGTGGTCGGCCGAGGCCGGGGGAGTGGCGGCGCCGCAGCTGCTGCCCTTGAGCTTCGTGGGCGACCAGCCGATGGCGTAGGCGTCGAACGCGTGGCAGGGCTGTTCGGCCACGGGCTGCAGCGTGGCGCCACCACCGCCGGTGACGTAGCTGGGGAAGGTGCCGGCGCCGGTGGCCACATTGCGCTCGTAGATGTGGGCGTGGCCGTTGAACGCGATCGACACGTGGTTGCTCGCGAGCAGCCCCTCGAGGCTGCCCGCGCCCTGGAGGTAGGTGTCGGAGTTCTGGGCCTGCTGGTCGCTGTAGAGCGGGTAGTGGAAGAACGCGAACTTGAGACCTCGCTGGTGGGCGGCGAGGTCGGCTTTGAGCCACTGGTACTGCGGGGTGCCTGGCACCCAGTGGGCTGCGTAGTCGTCGCTGTACACGGTGCCGGTGCCAGGGTTGATGTCGGACCAGTCCGCGCTGAGCACGTAGAAGCGGGCGTTACCCGCGTCGAATGCGTACCACTCGCTCGGGTACGACGCGGAGGTGGTGCCGTTCACGCAGCAGTACGTCTCGCGCACGGCGCGGCCACCCGAGGTCCACACCGCCACGTCTTGGGGCCAGTTGATCTGCTCCGTGCTGCGCGTCGCCGTCCCGGACCCGTTCCCATGGTTGCCTGGCGTGATGAACATGGGCATGCTGCTGCCGACCAGCGCCCAGAACGCCGGGCCGAAGATGGCACTGGTGTCCGCGCCGTGCTGCTTCAGATCACCGTCATTGGTTTGGCTGCCCGCGGGGTAGCCGTTGTCCCCGACCGACACGACGAAGCGCGCCCCCGAGTGGGCCACCTGCCCGAGCAACTTGGTGGTGTCGGCGTTGTCTCCCGCGGCGTCGGTCTGACCCCAGTCGCCGAGCACCGCGAACGAGAAGGGTGCGGTGGACCCGGCCGGCACCTGCGTCGTGAAGACCGGTGACGGGTTGCCGGCGAGCAGGTCCACCGGACCGAGCATCACCCGGTAGCAGTAGCGGCCCGTACCGGGCAGCGCGAGGAGTGCCTTCCACTGGTACTCGGCGGTGGTACCCACGGTGATGCTCGTGTACGCGCCGGCCACCACGTTCGTCGGCGTGCACCCACCCGCGGCGTCGACCGCTCCCCACGAGACGCTGCCCACCGTGTCGCTCGTGTCGGTGGCCCAGTTCACCTCTACCGATTGGCCGACGAGATCCGTGAGATAGGGGCTGCGGGTCAACTGCGGTGCGACCGGGGCCGTGCACGCGACGAGCACACCGACGCTCGTGAGCACAGCGGCGAGGACGCCGCACATGAGCCTCAAGGACGGGAACCGCACCACACATGACCTCATCGATCAGCCGCTCAAGCCCCCGCCCGGGGTCCGCTCATACTGACCACCCGACTCCGGCAAAGACAGGCCTGGCGCCATACTGACCTCGAACTGTCATGAAATCGCGATGAACGCACCCCATCTTTCGGGTGTCCTCGACGTGAAGCGCTTCAGCGGCAGGAGGTTGCCCCCGAACGCTGGCACTGTGGCCGCGCACCAAGCCTGTGTCAGGGGACTCGGGCTTCGACAATCGAGATCGGGGTCGGGGTCGGAACGGGTCCGTCGTAGATCAGTCCGGCGCCTTCGAACAGCGACCTCATCTCCGTTTCGGTTCGCTCCCGGCCGTTGAGCATGCCGAGCATGGTCAGGTCGATCATCTTGGACATGTGTGGCTGATCGCCCAGTGAGGATGCGTTGCTGGGAAGGTGGCAGGGTCCACTCGCCTGGTCTGACCCTCATATCGCCTGGCTCTTTCGATGTCCTCGAGCCGAACGGTCGACCTGGCGAGTGGCCCCTGCCGGCACAACCAGCTGGTCGAAGTGACCTGATAGAAGCTCGTGCAGGAGCCCCATCACTGGCCTGTCCGACGACCTGGCTGCGCGTGCCATCCACAACTACGAGCGGATGGCAGGTTCCACGATGACAGACTCGCCCGCTGGTTCGGCACGCCCGTGACCGCGACGTAGAGGGTCGCCCGGTCGCCGGCGCGATCGGTCAGCGTCGGCGGCGCGGGGGCTTGTCGGGGAGCGTGGCGACGAAGGCCAACGAGCGATCGATCCACGCGCTCAGCTGCCGCGTGGTGCGCAGGTCGTCGGACGACACCCGCAGCCAACCCGCCATCGTGCGGTTGCCCATGACGGCCACCTCGGCCTTGGTGCGCGCCACCAGGCGGGCCGAGTCGGCGGGGTCGACGCGAACCAGCGCACCGCCCTGGCCGCTGGCGGCGATGGCGAGGCGCCCGCCCACCATGAACCCCAACCCGCCGAACATGCGCTTCTCCACCACGTCGGTGCGCTCCGCGAGGTGGAGCCCGATGCGGTCGGCCAGCTCCTCGTCGTAGGCCACCGCGGGATCCTACGGCGCAGGTGCTTCGGGCGTTGGAGCGGCCATGGCGGTGGTGAGGCCGACCGCCCGGTCGACCACGGCGCTCAGGTCGTCGCCGAGGCGACCGGAGGCCCAGGCGTCGGCCAGCGCACCCATCGAGCCGGCGAACATGGTGCTGAACACCTCGACGATCAGCGGGTCGACCTGGTCGCCGACCACAGCACGGGCGCTCGCCGCGGCCTGCGTGGACAGCGCCTGGGCGCTCTCACGCCGACGTTCGATGAGCGCGGCGCTGGTGGGCCAGCCGCTCACGAGGATGCGCGCCCGACGGGGGTCCTCGGTGAGGAACCGCAGCACCGTCTCGATGCCCGTTCGCAACGTGGCGGTGGGGTCGTCGGCGACCGCCGCGAGGGTGGCCTCGAGGCGGGCCTGGAGCTCGTCGCCCTGCTGGTCGAAGAGGGCGCCGAGCAGCTCGTCGACGCTGTCGAAGCTCTCGTAGAAGTACCGCGGGTTCAGGCCGGCCTCGCGGATCGTGGCCCGGACGGTGACCGCCTCGTCGCCGGCCTCGACCAGCGTCAACGCCGCGGCCAGGAGCCGCGCCCGACGCTCGGATGCGCGGTCCTCGATCGGCACCCCGGCCCACGAGCTCATGGCACGACCGTACCGGTCACGCCCCGCGCCCCTGGTGCCGCCGTCGCCTGCCCGGGCGCCAGACCCGAAGGCCTCAGGCCATGGCCTCGACTTCGTCGCGGGTGATGCCCCGTTCGATCGCCACCGCACCAGGACCGGCGGCGTCGACCGGCCGGCTCAGGCCCCCGGCCACCCGGGCGTGCGCCTGCGTGACCTCGGGCAGCGTGCCCATGGCACGGTCGAGCTGGCGGAGCGCGGCGCGCATCGTGGCACGGCGCGCTGCCGTACGGGTGGGGCCGACGGGCCGGTGGAAGACCATGGTCTGCGCCCACGGCGGCAGCAGGTCGCGGACGACCCAGTCGAACGCGGGCCCCGTGGGGGAGAGCAGCGGGTTCGCCTTGCGGTCGAGGTTCGAGCCGGTGGTGCTGGCCTTGAAGTGGGTCACCGCCAGGCGCGGCAGGTAGGCCTCGAGGCACTCGAGCACCTCGGCCTTCGATGCCGGCAGGTTGGTGCCGCCGAGGGCGTGGCCGACCCGGGTGAACTCGCGGTAGTAGCGGTCGAGGTCGGCCCCCGTGAGCGGGTCGGGGTGGTAGCGCTCGTGCGCCGTGGCCAGGCCCCACACCACCGTGGCGTAGTTCCAGCGCAGCCACTCGGGGTCCTCGGCGTCGTAGGTCGCCCCGTCGGGCCGCACGCCCTTCACCGTGTGGTGCATCGAGCGGACGATCTTCGCCAGGCGCTCCGCGGACTCGGTGGACGCGAACGCCGTGCCCAGGAAGAACGACAGCGAGTGGCTGAACCGCACGGCGGCGCCCTCAGTGCTCACCTTGCCGGTGGGGATGCCGGCGATGCGCTCGGGGATGCGGGAGTGGTCGGCGCCCATGTAGACGATGCTCGGGTCGAGGCCCTCGAGGTAGCTGGCGGCGAACAGCCCGAGCGTGATGGCGGGGTAGCAGGCGTGCACGTACCAGACCGCGCTGTCGGGCCCGAACCAGCCGGGGTCGCCCTCAGGCCCCACGAAGTCGATGCGGCGGAAGAACCGGGAGCGCACCTCGCGGTCGAACTGGTCCCGTTGCTTCTCTGCCCAACCCGCGAGCGGCGTGGCCATGACGATCTCCTGGAAGTTGGTAACGGCTGTGTCCAGAAGAGTAGGAGTTGGTAACGACCGTGTCCAGCACCCCCTTCTGTCAGGATCGTGCGATGACCGATCGCTTCGAGGTGCAGCGGACCATCCCTGCCACCGCCGCCGACATCTTCGCCATCGTGAGCAGCCCGAACGGGCAGGTCGCGATCGACGCCTCGGGCATGCTGCAGCGCGCCACCGGCGAGCCGGCCCACGCGGTGGGCGACACCTTCGTGCTCCACATGGATCGCGAGGCGCTCGGTGACCGGCCCATGGGCAAGTACGACGTCACCGTCACCATCACCGGCTACGAGCAGGACCGCTTCATCACCTGGGAGGTGTCCGCCCCAACCTTCCCTAGCATCGGCCACTACTACGGCTACCGGCTCGAGCCCGTCGACGGCGGCACCCTCGTCACGTCGATCTACGACTGGTCCCGGGTGGGCGAGAAGTGGCGGCGCGGGGGCGCCTGGCCCGTCATCCCCGAGGCCGCACTGAAGGCCACCCTCGGCATCCTCGAGCGCACCGTCCGAACCGGCGGCTGACGCCCACCGGCCGGGCGCGAGGCGGTCTTCGGGTCACCTGGTGCTGCGGAGTTGGCGCAACACGTCGAGGGTCTGGCTGCCGTAGCGCAGGCTGGGCTCGACGTAGGTGTTCTCGTAGTACTCGTTCCACGAGATCAGCATCCAGCCGTCGGGGTTCGAGCGCTTGTTGCCGGCGTAGAGCAGCCTGAGCGTCTGCCCGCCGCGCCGCGGCACGCACTTGCCGCCGATGCCGAAGCTCGACTTGTTGTACCCGCCGCTGAGCGGGCTGAACCAGAGCTTGTGCTCGGCGTGCAGTTGGCCTGCGAGCGCGGCGAGCACGGTGAACGCCTTGGCGTTCCTGTAGGGGTCCTCCTCGGACCAGTACCAGCCGTCCCCGTCGAACACGTCGCTGACCCCCCGGTTCCACTCGGCGAGACCGTGCTCGTCGCCGATGAGGGTGAGCCGGGACCGATACGGCGGCAGGATCTGGTGCAGCTCCGCGACACCGAACTTGCGGGAGTCGAGGAACATCACCACCGGCTTCGTGCCGTAGCGCGGGACGGAGAAGGCGGGGTCGGTCCCGTAGGTGCGCGTGAAGTACGAGAGGTCGTTGCGGACCCACGCCGCGGGGCGCGGGCGGCGCTGGTTGTCGAGGCCCTCGTAGCCGAGCATGAGGGCGAACTTCGTCGCGTGGTCCCGGTCGTAGGCGTGCACGAGGTCGACCAGCGAGGCGAGTCGCCGGTTGAACGCCCGGCTCGTCGACGTCTGGTCGGCTGCGCCCGTGCCCGACCACGACACGACGAAGCCGTTGACGCCCGCCCGCGCTGCTTCGTCGACCTGGGTCCTGAAGGTGGCGGCGTCGTCCTCGGAGTAGAGGCCGAGCGACGAGGCCGGCACGTCGATGAGGGTGTCGCCCGGGAACGACGGCGTCGCGCTGCACCCGTTGGTGGCGAGCACGGCCGGTAGCTGCCCGCGTGCCGCGGACCCGGCCGCACCGAGGCGCGCGCGCCAGTGGGCTGCGTCCCACCAGAGGTAGTAGTGGGCGAACAGGGGGACCGGCCCGGAGGCAACCGAGGCAGATCCCGGCGGGGCGGTCGTCGTCGGAGCCGCGCCCGGATGGCGGCTCGAAGAGGCGC
>JADGOP010000007.1 GCA_017882935.1 Actinomycetota bacterium | reverse complement strand
GGGGGAGTGGGCGGAACGCCCTGCTACTCGGCCTCGTGGACGTCGCGCTTGACGTGGTCGACCAGGTGGGCGGGGAGCTGGTCGTAGTGGGCGGGCTCGACGGTGAAGCGGCCACGCCCACCTGTGAGCGAGCGCAGGTCGATGGCGTAGCGCAGCAGCTCGGCGGTGGGGACGAGGGCATGGATGTCGTGCTCGCCGACGCCGGCCGCCTCGGTGCCCTGCACCCGCCCCCGCCTGGCGTTCAGGTCGCCCAGCACGTCGCCCTGCAGCTCGCTCGGCACGGTGACGGTGAGCTGGGAGATGGGCTCGAGCAGCACGGGAGAGGCCTTGGCGATGGCGGCCCGGAAGCCGAGGCGCCCCGCCATCTTGAAGCTCATCTCGGAGCTGTCGACGGAGTGGTACTTGCCGTCGAGGCACGACACCTGCACGTCGACGACGGGGTAGCCGAACACGCCTCCGTGCGACATGGCCTCCTCGACGCCCTTCTGCACCGCGGGGATGAACTGGCGTGGGATGGCCCCGCCCACGATCTTGTCGACGAACTCGAAGCCGGCGCCGCGGTCGAGCGGTGCGACCCGGATCTCGGCCAGGCCGAACTGGCCGTGCCCCCCGGTCTGCTTCTTGTACTTGCCCTCGGCCTCGGCCGTGCCGGAGATGGTCTCGCGGTACGCCACCCGCACGTCCTCGGTGTCGACGTGGACCCCGAAGCGGCGCTCGAGGCGCTCGAGGGTGACGGCGACGTGGGTGTCGCCCGCCCCCGACACGAGGGTCTGGTGCGTCTCGTCGTTGCGGCTGACGTGGATCGACGGGTCCTCGTCGGTGATGCGGTGCAGCGCGGTTGCCAGCTTGTCGTCGTCGGCCTGGGTGTGGGGGACGACGGCCACCGAGTAGGAGGGCGGCGGGTCGTCGGGTCGGGGGAGCGCCACGGGCCGACCCTTCGGGGCCAGCGTGTCACCGGTGACGGTGTCGGTGAGCTTGGCCACCGCCCCCAGGTCGCCCGCGGGGATCTCCGACGCCGGCACCTGCTCCTTGCCCCGCATGAGCGCCAGCCCGTGCAGCCGCTCGTCGGCGCCCGACCGGGCGTTCACCAGGTGGTCGTCGACGTGGAGCGTGCCCGACAGCACCTTGAACAGCGTGATGCGCCCCACGTAGGGGTCGGCGATGGTCTTGAAGACCGTGACGAGCGGGTCGGCGGTCTCGTCGGGGGTGACGTCGACCTGCACGTCGCCGGCTGTCACGGTGACGGGCGGCCGGTCGAGGGGCGACGGGCCGATCTCGCAGATGAAGTCGGCCAGCCGGTCGATGGCCACCTCTGCGGTGGCCGAGCCGCACACCACGGGGAACACCGAGGCCTCGTCGACACCCACGGCGAGGGTGTGCTCGAGCTGCTCGAAGGACGGGACCTGGCCCTCGAGGTACCCCTCGAGCAGCGCGTCGTCGGCCACCACGATGCCCTCGACGAGGTTGTCGTGCACCTGGTGCTCGAGCGCCTCCATCTCGTCGGGGATGGGGCCGGTGGCGACCTGGCCGTCGGTGTAGAGGTAGGCGGTGTCGGTGAGCAGGTCGGCCACCCCGTGGAACGCGGCCTCCTCGCCGATGGGCAGCTCGAGCGGCGCGATGCCGGCCCCGAAGCGGTCGCGGAGCTGGTCGAGGGTGCGGGTGAACGAGGCGCGCTCGCGGTCGAGCTTGTTCACGAAGATCATGCGCGGCAGGCCCAGCCGCTCGGCCTCGCGCCAGATGGCCTCGGTCTGCACCTCGACGCCGTCGACCGCGCTCACCACGAAGACCGCCAGGTCGACGACCCGCAGCGCCGCCCGGACCTCGCCCATGAAGTCGGCGTAGCCGGGGGTGTCGACGAGGTTGACCTTGTGGCCCTTCCACTCGAACGGTGCCACGGCGAGCGACAGCGACAGGTGGCGCCGCTGCTCCTCGGGCTCGTGGTCGCACACGGTGGTCCCGTCGTCGACGCGCCCCAGCCGGTCGATGGCGCCGGCGCGGTGCAGCAGTGCCTCCGCGAGGGTGGTCTTGCCCGCTCCGCCGTGGCCCACGAGCGCCACGTTGCGGATCTCGGCCGACGAAAATCGAGTCATCTCGAACCCCCTGGAACGTCCTCGCGCACGTGGCGGTCACCCTACCGAGATTGCCCGGGGAGGTGCCGGGGACCTGCACCGGGACCCGAGGATGTGGGATTCGGGCGGCCCGGCTTGGTACCCTGTGACCCGAACCCGGCACAGGGAGCACCAGTGTTCGACGTCCACCTACGGGCCAAGGTCGAGAAGGGCCTCCGGCCCGTCGGCGCCAACCTCCGCAGCGCCGGCATCAAGGCCGACCACCTGACCGCCTTCGGGCTGCTCATGGGTGGTGCCGCGGGCGTCGCCATCGGCGCCGGGGCGCTCCGCCTGGGCCTCCTCCTGCTCGTCCTCACCGCGGTCCCCGACGTGCTCGACGGCGCCGTGGCCAAGGCCTCGGGCACGGCCTCGCCCCGCGGCGCCTTCTTCGACTCGGTGTGCGACCGCGTCACCGATGCCTTCCTGCTGGGCGGCGTGGCCTGGTACCTCGCCACCCGCCACCCGGGCCACATCAGCCTGCTGGCCATGGCCGTGCTGGGTGCCTCGATGCTGATCTCCTACGAGCGGGCCAAGGCCGAGTCGCTCGGCTTCGACGCCCGCGGCGGCCTCATGGAGCGGGCCGAGCGCCTGATCGCCCTGGGCATCGGGCTGCTGTTCAACCAGCTGCTCATCGCCGTCCTGTGGCTGATGCTCGTGGGCACGCTGTTCACGGCCGGTCAGCGCTTCGTGAAGGTGTGGCGTCAGGCCTCGGTGGCCAAGCCGGTGCCCGACGCGGCCCGTCGCTGGAGCGGCCGCCGCACCTCGCGCACCACCGAGCGCTCGTGGCGGCGCCGGGCCCAGAACACCCGCCGCTAGCACCGCGGTCGCCTGCAGCCCCCACGTGGCCCACCATCCCGCGTACCTGACGTACCGAGCTGCCGCCGGGCTGACCCGGGCCCTGCCCTCGTCGCTCGTCCCCCCGGTCGAGTGGGCGGCCACCCGCATCGCGGTGGCCGCCATGTCGGGACGGCGGGCCCAGGTCGAGCGCAACCTCCGGCGCGTCTACGGCGCCGACATCAGCGACGCCGCGCTGCGCGGTGCCGTGGACGAGACCTTCGCCTCCTACGTGCGCTACTGGTCCGAGTCCTTCCGCCTGCCGGGCACCCCGCCCGACGTCCTCGACGCGGGCATGCGGCTCGAGGGCTTCGATCAGGTCGACGCCGCCGTCGCAGCCGGCACGGGCGCGATCCTGGCCCTGCCGCACCTCGGTGGCTGGGAGTGGGCCGGCTTCTGGGTGGCGACGGTGCGGA
This sequence comes from Actinomycetota bacterium, assembly GCA_017882935.1. Classification (GTDB taxonomy): domain Bacteria; phylum Actinomycetota; class Acidimicrobiia; order Acidimicrobiales; family Iamiaceae; genus JADGOP01. The sequence goes on along the minus strand of JADGOP010000007.1, from coordinate 14,940 downwards.
ACTACCCGGTGAGCGTGGTGGTCGAAGCGGTCGAGCCCCCCGAGCTGGCCGAGTGGTTCGGCGAGCTGCGCCGCTCGTTCGGCATGGAGATCATCATGTTGGGGCCGGGCGCGGGCAGCGCCACCGCCAAGGCACTCCACGACAACCGCGTGCTGTGCCTGCTGTCCGACCGCGACATCAACGGGGGCGGGATCCCCGTCGAGTTCTTCGGCGAGACCACCACCCTGCCGGGCGGTCCGGCCACGCTCGCGCTGCGCAGCGGCGCCCCACTGCTCCCGGCCGCCGTCTACAACCTGGGGGGTGGCCTGCACGAGGCCCGGGTGCTGCCGGCGCTCGACACGGCCCGCCAGGGCTCCTTCCGCGCCGACGTCGCCCGCGTCACCCAGGATCTCGCCCACGACCTCGAGGCGCTCATCCGGCGGGCCCCCGAGCAGTGGCACCTGTTGCAGCCGAACTGGCCGTCCGACCTCGTCGACTGATGGACGCCGACCACGAGGAGATCGTCGACGGTCCCACCACGTGGCGCTTCGACCGCACCTTCCTGCTCTCCAACTGGACGTGCATCTGGGGTCGGGGCTGCCTCGGCATCCTCGATGAGCCCGCGGCGCACCTCGGCCAGGGCTGCTGCTCGGTGGGCGCGGAGCTCACCGACGAGGACGAGGCCCGCCTGGTCAGCGCACTCGCGGCCACCCTCGCTCCGGAGCGCTTCGAGCACCACGGCGCCGCGGCCGACGGCGGGGTGTTCAGCGACGAGACGTGCACCAACACCCGGGTCGTCGACGGCGCCTGCATCTTCCTCAACCGGCCGGGCTTCGCGGGCGGCGCGGGCTGCGCGCTCCACCTCGCCGCGCTCGACGCCGACGAGTCACCGGTGGACTGGAAGCCCTCGGTGTGCTGGCAGCTGCCCGTCAAGGTCGACTGGGAGCCCGCGGCCGACGGCACCGAGGTGGCCACGGTGCGCGGCTGGACCCGGGCCGACTGGGGGGACGAGGGCGAGACGATGGCCTGGTGCTGCACCGAGGGGACCTTGGCCTACCAGGGCGACCGGCCGGTGGTGGCCTCGCTGGCCGAGGAGCTGGAGGCGGTGGTGGGCACCGAGGTCTACGTCGAGCTGCGCCGCCGCCTCGACCCCTGACCTCAGCCCGCCGGGGTGAGCTCGTGCGCGAGCAGCCGGGTCACCTGGGCGATGGGAGGCGGCGGCCTGCCGTCGTAGGACTCGACCGTGCAGAACGCGTCGACCCGGTCGGCCCGGCCCTGCAGGCTGATGACGAGCGAGCAGGTGGCCGTGCCGACGAACTGCACGATGACCTCGAGCAGCCCGAGGTCGATGTCGACGAACGACACCTCGCCGATGTCGTAGCCCACCTCGAGCAGGGCCAGCATCGCCTCCTCCCGACTGGCCGCGATGCCGAGCGTGTCGGCGTCGACCTGCCGGACGGTGCCGGCGGGCAGCTTGGCCCAGCCGCCCCAGTCGGGTGCCGGTTCGGGCTCGGTCTCGGGCTCGCCGAAGCCGGCACGAACGAGCGCGTAGGCCTGGGTGATGCGGGCCGCGGTGGCCGTGCTGGGGGAGCCCGCGAGGTCGGGGTGGTGGGCCACCATGAGGGTGCGGTAGCGCTCGCGCACGACCACCCAGGAGCTGTCCGGGGTCACGCCCAGCACGTCGCGCGCTTCGGTCAGGTCCACCTCCCGAGCTTTCCAGACCGGTCTCCGGGTGCCCGGATCGGAGGGGTCAGGGGCCCGCCACGTCGACGACGTGCACCACTGCGGTGCCGGCCTCGACCGAAGCGGGCAGGTCGACCACCGCGGTGATCGCCCAGGCGTGCTCGGCGTCGGGGTCGTCGAGGATCTGCCGCACGTCCCACCGATCGGGGTGCTCGTCGACCAGCAGCATGGCGGGGGAGCGGGCGTCGGGACCGATGCCGAGCGAGCCGTGCTCGGCGAAGTAGGGGACCAGGGCCTCGGACCACCGGTCGGCCGTCCAGCCGTCGTCGCCGTCGAGCTCACCGAGCGCGAACCAGCGCTTCCGTGCGGCCAGCTCCACCCGGTGGAACAGCGCGTTGCGGACCAGCACCGTGAAGGCGCGGTGATTGGCCGTGACCGGGGGCGGCGGAGCGTCGGCGGGCGGCACGGCCTCGTCGTCGGTCGGGTTGGTGAGCGCCTCCCACTCGTCGAGAAGGCTCGAGTCGACCTGCCGGACGAGCTCGCCGAGCCACTCGGTGATGTCGATCAGCTCCTCGGTCTTGGCCTGCTCGGGCACGGTCCGGACCAAGGCCTTGTAGGCGTCGGACAGGTAGCGGAGCACGATGCCCTCGGAGCGCGCCAGCTCGTAGAAGCGCACGTAGTCGGTGAAGTCCATGGCCCGCTCGTACAGGTCGCGGGCGATCGACTTGGGTCGCAACGGGTGGTCGGCGACCCACGGGTGGCTCTGGCGGTAGACCTCGAACATGGGCTCGAGCAGCTCCGCCAGCGGCCGCGGATGCGTCACCAGGTCGAGCTCGGCCATGCGCTCCTCGTACTCGAGCCCGTCGGCCTTCATGCGCGCGACGGCCTCGCCCCGTGCCTTGAAGCGCTGCGCGGAGATGATCTGACGCGGGTCCTCGAGCACCGACTCGATGACCGACACCACGTCGAGCGCGTGCGTGGGGCTCGCGGGGTCGAGCAGGTCGAGCGCCGCCAGCGCGAACGGTGCCAGCGGCTGGTTGAGCGCGAACTCCTCCTGCAGGTCGATGGTGACGCGCACCGTGCGGCCCTGCTCGTCAGCGGCCTCGAGCTCCTCGACCACGCCGGCATCGAGCAGGGCGGCCTCGATCTGGGCGGCGCGCGACACGTGGCGGGCGCGCTCGGCCTCGGGCTCGTAGTTGTCGGCGAGCAGGCGGGCCAGGGCGGCGCGCCCGTCGCCGGGGCGGTCGAGCACGTTCATCAGCATCGAGTGGCTGACGGTGAAGCTCGACGTGAGCGGTTCGGGCGGCGCGGCGACCAGGCGGTCGAAGGTGGGCTGCCCCCACGACACCATGCCGGGCGGAGGCTTCTTGCGGACGACGCGTCGCTGCTTGCGTGGGTCGTCGCCGGCCTTGGCGAGCAGGCGGGCGTTCTCGATGACGTGCTCGGGCGCCAGCGCGATGACCGTGCCCATGGTGTCGAAACCGGCCCGTCCGGCGCGGCCGCCGATCTGGTGGAACTCGCGCGCCGACAGGAGGCGGGTGGAGGTGCCGTCGTACTTCGACAGCGCGGTGAACACCACCGTGCGGATCGGCACGTTGATGCCCACGCCGAGCGTGTCGGTCCCGCAGATGACCTTCAGCAGGCCGGCCTGCGCGAGGCGCTCCACCAGGCGGCGGTACTTGGGCAGCATGCCTGCGTGGTGCACGCCGATGCCGTGGCGCACGAACCGCGAGAGCGTCTTGCCGAAGCCCGCGGCGAACCGGAAGCCGCCGATGGCCTCGGCGATGGCGTCCTTCTCGGCCCGCGTGCACACGTTGATGCTCATCAGCGCCTGGGCGCGCTCGACGGCAGCGGCCTGCGTGAAGTGGACCACGTACACCGGCGTCTGGTGGGTGGCGAGCAGCTCCTCGAGGGTCTCGGTCAGCGAGACCATGCGGAAGTCGTGCACCAGCGGTACCGGGCGGGTGGCGGAGCGCACCACGGCCACCGGACGCGACGTGCGGCGCGTGAGGTCGTCGACGAAGCGCGACACGTCGCCGAGGGTGGCGGACAGCAGGATGTGCTGCGCGTCGGTCAGCTCCAGCAGCGGCACCTGCCAGGCCCAGCCCCGGTCGGGGTCGGCGAAGAAGTGGAACTCGTCCATCACCACCTGGTCGACGGGAGCGGCGCGACCGTGGCGCAGCGCCAGGTTGGCCAGGATCTCCGCGGTGCAGCAGATGATGGGGGCGGCGGCGTTCACCGAGGCGTCACCGGTGAGCATGCCCACGCGCTCGGGCCCGAACGTGGCCGACAGCTCGAAGAACTTCTCGGACACGAGCGCCTTGATGGGCGCCGTGTAGAAGGTCCGCTGGCCCCTGGCCAGGGCGGTGAAGTGCGCTGCGACCGCGATGAGGCTCTTGCCCGACCCGGTCGGTGTGTTCACGATGACGTGCGAGCCGGCCACGATCTCGAGCAGTGCCTCCTCCTGCGCCGGATAGAGGACGAGCCCGCGGCTGTCGACCCAGTCGACGAAGGCATCGACCACGCGCTCGGGGTCGCCGTCGCCGGGCACGAGGTCGCCGAGGTCGGTCACGGGGTGGAGCGTACGGGCCGCACCCCTGATGCCCGCGCGGCGCCCGCCGGGCGTGGACTCGCGGTCCTCGCGCCGCGCGCGCTAGAAGGGAAGGCGTCTGGCGAGCACAACCACCGGGGGTCGGTCGATGAGCGGTCAAGGGGACCGGAGCCTGCGCGGCGCCGCGGCCATCGTGGGTGTGGCCGATGCTGCGTCGCCCACCGGCGTGCTCGACCTCTGGGGCCGGGCGCTCGAGGCCGAGATGGTGCGGCAGGCGCTCGACGACGCCGGGCTCACGCTGGCCGACGTCGACGGCGTGTGCCACACCACCTCGTCGATGGCGTTCGCCGAGTACCTCGGCATCCACCCGAGCTACACGGACTCCACGATGACCGGCGGGTCGAGCTTCGAGGTCCACGCCGAGCACGCCGCCGCGGCCATCGCGGCCGGGCTCTGCGAGGTCGTGGTGTGCGTCTACGCGGCCACGCCTCGCGGCGACCGCAACCGTCCCACCGCCGCCAACTTCCGCGGCGGCGCCGGGGCCGACCAGATGATGGCGTGGGAGGCGCCCTACGGCATGCGCATGCCGATGGGGCCCTACGCGCTGGCGGCCAGTCGCCACATGGCCACCTACGGCACGACGTCGGAGCAGCTCGCCCAGATCGCCGTGAGCACCCGTCAGTGGGCCGCCATGAACCCGTCGGCCCGCTACCGCGACCCGCTGACCATCGACGACGTGCTGGCCTCGCCGCTCGAGACGTCGCCCCTGCACAAGCTCGACTGCTGCCTGGTCACCGACGGAGCCGGTGCCTTCGTGATGACCAGCGCCGACCGGGCCCGCGACCTGGCCCAGCCGCCCGTCTACCTGCTCGGCGCGAGCACCTGCCACGACCACCTCATGATCAGCCAGATGCCGGACCTCACGGTCACCCCCGGTGCCCGCTCGGGCCCGGCGGCGTTCCGCATGGCCGGCGTGAAGCCCGACGACGTCGACGTCCTCGAGGCCTACGACAGCTTCACCATCACCGCGCTCCTCCACCTCGAGGACCTCGGCTTCTGCGAGAAGGGCGAGGGCGGCCCCTTCGTGATGGACGGCAAGCTCGGCCCGGGCGGCGCACTGCCCACCAACACCAACGGCGGCGGGCTCTCCTACACCCACCCCGGGATGTACGGCATGTTCCTCATCGTGGAGGCCGTGCGGCAGCTGCGGGGGACGTGCGGCGAACGGCAGGTTCCCGGCGCCGAGGTGGCGGTGGCGCACGGCTCGGGCATGGTGCTCTCGTGCATGGCCACGCTGGTGCTCGGCACGGAGGCGACCCGATGAGCGACCCGACTCCCGACCCGTCCCCCCGCATCCAGCCGCCCGTCACCGAAGGAGCCGAGGGCTTCTGGGAGGCCACCCGCGCGCGGCGCTACGTGCTGCAGTGGTGCCTCGACTGCGAGGCGCCGGTGTCGTACCCGCGGGTCGTGTGCCCGGGCTGCCTCGGCGCCCGGCTCGAGTACCGGCCGGCCAGTGGCCGGGGCACGGTCTACGCGGTCACGGTCGAGCACCGCCCCCAGAACCCGGCGATGCGGTCGCTGGCGCCCTACGCCGTGGCCCTCGTCGACCTCGAGGAGGGCGTGCGCGTCCTGTCGAACGTGGTCGACTGCGCCCCCGACGACGTCACCGTCGGCCTCGCCGTCGCCGTGACGTGGGAGCCGCTCGACGACGGCCGCAACCTCCCCCTGTTCCGCCCCGCCCCCTGACAAGCAACGTCCCGAATGTTCTGTGGGAAGCCCCGGAAAACGGGCCCTTTCCCGGTTAGCTACAGCAAGCACGTCGCGCGCTTGCTGTAGTTCCCCCCAGAAGTGCCCGAAAAGCGGGGCTTCCCACAGAACATTCGCAGGGGGGGGTGGGGGTCAGCGCTGGCGGATCCAGCGGTCGGCGGCGGCCAGGCGGCGCTCGAGCTGGGCCTCGGTGGCCTCGGTGATGCGGGTGATGCCGGCCTGCCGGTTGAGCTCGGCGTGGACGCGGGCGTGCGAGAGACCGGTGTGGCGGATCACGTCGGAGGCGCGTGCGGCGTTGAGCTCCCGCAGCCGCTTGCGGCGGTGCCGCGGCGGTGCCGCCGCATCGCCCTCACCCGGGCGGTCGGCGTCGCCAGCGGCGCCGGATCCGGCTCGGGAGGGGAGCGGGGCCAGCTCGAAGAGCAGCTCCGGGTCGTCGGGCTCGCTGCTCCCGTCGGTGACGATGCCGGCGACGTTGCCGCCCGGCGCAGTGGGCGACAGGTCGCCGACTGGCACCGCCGACAGCGCGGCGAAGAGGGACAGCTGCTCTTCGGCGACCACGTCGAACGCGCTGGGGTCGGGCTCGGGGAGCGCCCGCTCGTCGCGCCGCAGGCTGTGCCGGCGCTGGTCGGCGACCTGCTGGGCACGGGCCCGGAGGCGTGCGTCGTCGGGGATGAAGAGGTAGGCGTGCTGGTGGGCCTCGCCGCGGGTCCAGCGCACGAGCCGGCCCACGGCCTGCCGGAAGAACAGCTCGGTGGTGGTCGTGGTGGCGAACACGCCCACCCGCAGCCGGGGGATGTCGACCCCTTCCGACACCATGCGGACGGCCACGATCCAGGGTGCGGTGCTGTGCGCGAAGCGGGCGATGCGGTCGGAGGCCTCGGCATCCTCGGAGGTGGCGACCACGGCGTGGACCCCGTGCCGCTCGCGCAGCAGGCGGGAGATGCCCCTGGCGTGCTCACGGTCGGTGGCGATGACCAGGCCGCCGGCGTCGGGTTGCTCGGAGCGCACCGCCAGCAGCTTGGCGTGGGCCGCGTCGAGCACGGCGGGCAGCCACTCGCCCTCGAGGGACAGGGCGGTGCGCAGCCGCTGCGCCGCGAGCGTCTGGTCGAGGGCGTCGTCGAAGGCCGCCGACCGCACGGTGCCGTCGGGCGACACCCACTCCATGTGCCCGTTGAGCCGCGGGAACTCGACCGGGCGCACCACGTTGGCGTCGGCGAGCGCCTCGCCGTAGCCGTACTCGTAGTCGGGTCGCGCCTCGTCGAGCACGTAGTCGACGAACGGGATCGCCCGGGTGTCGGAGCGGAACGGGGTGCCCGACAGGGCCAGTCGCCACGAGGCCCCGGCGAAGGCGGCGCGCACGCCGTCGCCCCACGCGCGGTCGTCGCCGGCGTGGTGGAGCTCGTCGAAGACGACGAGCCCGTCACGCGCGATCGTGGCCAGCGCCGGGGCCGCGCTGGCCACCTGCTGGTAGGTGGTGACGACCCCCCGGACGTCGGCCGGCAGCGCGCCGTCGAGCGGCGACCACTGGTGCTCGAGGTGGAGGTCGAAGCGCGCCGCCGCCTCGGCCCACTGCCGCTTGAGGTGGGCGGTCGGCGCGACGATCACGACGCGCGGGCGCGGGTTGAGCGCGAGTCGCTGGCGGACGGCGGTGAGGGCGAAGGTGGTCTTGCCTGCGCCCGGCGTGGCGACCGCCAGGAAGTCGGGCCCCGCGGAGGTGGCGAGCTGGTCGAGGGCGCGCTTCTGCCAGGGACGGAGCCGGACCGAGCGCGTCACGAGGCGTGCAGGGTGGCGACGAGCGCCCGGGTGAGGCGGTGCGGGTCGGCCGACCCGCACAGCTCTCGGATCGAGTGCATGCCGAGCTGGGCAACGCCGACGTCGAGGGTGCGGATGCCGAGGTTGGCGGCCGTGAGCGGACCGATGGTGGAGCCGCACGGCATGGTGTTGTTGCTCACGAACCGCTGCACCGGCACGTCGGCGCGCTCGCACGCTGCCGCGAAGCTCGCCGCGCCGACCGCTTCGCTGGCATAGCGCTGCTGGGCGTTGATCTTGATGACCGGTCCGCCGTCGAGTCGGACGGGGTGGTCGGGATCGTGACGCTCGGGGTAGTTGGGGTGGGTGGCGTGGGCCATGTCGGCGGAGATGCAGTGCGACCCGGCCAGCGCCCGCAGGTGGTCGTCGCGCGTGCCGCCGGCGGAGAGCGTGATCCGCTCCAGGACGCGGCCCAGCAGCGCGCCGTTGGCGCCGGTGGCGCTGGTGCTGCCGACCTCCTCGTGGTCGAAGAGGGCGAGCACCGGGGTGTGCCGCGGGGGAGCGCCGGCCGGGGCGGAGGCGGAGACGGCGATCAGCGCGCCCAGCCCCGCGTGGCACGACACCAGGTTGTCGAGCCGGGCGCCGGACACGAACTCCTCGTTCGGCCCGGACAGGGCGGCGGGCTGCACGTCGAACGGGAGGACGTCCCAGGACTCGATCTGGTCGGGGGACAGGTGGACCTGCTCGCCGAGGTAGCTGCGGAAGCCACCCTCGTCGACGTCGCCGAGGCCCCACACGGGCTGGAGGTGGCGCTGCCGGTCGAGCTGGAGGCCCTTGTCGTTCACGTCGCGGTCGAGGTGGATGGCCAGCTGCGGGATGCGGAGGATCGGCCGGTCGTCGCGGAAGGTCAGGGACCCGAAGCCGTCGGGGCGGCGGAACACCACCCGGCCCGCGAGCCCGAGGTCGCGGTCGAGCCAGGAGTTGAGCAGCGGGCCGCCGTAGACCTCGGCGCCGAGCTGGCGGAAGCCCGCCCGGCCGGTGTCGGGCCGTGGCTTGATCCGGAAGCCGGGGCTGTCGGTGTGGGCGCCGATGATCGAGAAGCCGTGCCCGCTGGCCCCGGCATCGGGCGTGACCCAGGCGATGAGGGCCCCGCCCTCGATGACGTAGAAGCGCCCACCCGTGGCGGGCCACTCGGCGGTCTGATCGAGCGGCGAGAACCCGGCGGCATCGAGCCGGCCCGACGTCTCGCTCACGACGTGGTGCGGCGTCGGCGCGGCGTGCAGGTAGGTGAGCAGGTCGCGGGCGTGGACGAGCGCGTCGTCGGTGGGGAGGGTCACGGGGGGTGGGCTAGTCGGCGGGACGGCCGTGCGTGAAGACCGCCACGGTGCCGGCCTTCAGCAGCTCGTACAGCACGCCGCAGACCTCGAAGGCGCTCTGGCCGAGCTCGGCGATGACGTCGGCCACGGTGCGGTAGCCGTCGAGCTGCGAGAGCACGGTCCACTCGTCGGCGGTGAAGGTGACCGACTCCTTGCCACCCGGCAGCTCGGGGCTGAGCCCGACGACGATGCCGGTGGACGGGATGAGCTCGGCGATCTTCTGCCACTGGGCACGGCGGCGCTCGGCCTCGACGAGCACGGCGGGGTGCTCGAGCGACACGGCGGCGCCGAGCGGGTCGCGCTCACCCGCGTAGAAGGCGAAGTGGTCGGCGCCGACGACGAGCACCTCGAACGCGGTGGTGATCACCTGCTCGTGGGCGATGGCCTCGATGCGCTCGCGGTCGGCCTCGAACAGGTCGACGAGGTTCTCGGTGAGGGACTGGTGTGGTCCGGTCGCCGCGACCGCACCGTCGAACTGCGTGTCGGACACGACCTCGGCCGCGATGAGGAGCTCGCGCGCCTCGGGGGAACCGGGGGAGGCGCCGAAGCCGAGGCGCCCCTCGGTGACCCAGAGCGTGGCGCCCACGGGCTCGCCGAAGGCCACGGCGCCGGTCTTCCTGGTGGCCGCCAGGAGGTCGAAGAGCTCGGTGAGCGGAAGGTCGACCAGGCTGCCTTCGAGGTCGGGTCTGCCGGTCGGGCCCGAGGCGGGAGGTGCTGCGCTGACAGTCGTCACGCCCCGACGCTACTTCACGCCGGACCGCGCGCCGGTGTGCACCGCAACCACCCCGGGTCGCGACGGGGAAGACAGCGCCGCTCCGGTGTGCTTTGCTTGCTCCCGCCGTCGATCCCTGGGTGGTCCACCACCCGCCCAGAATCACCCGTTGCGCGCTCGCCACCTACGTAGCGTGGCGCGAATCGGCCGCCGACGTGGGCCGTTCGTCCCCTTGCGGTCCCGGGGGGCTGGGGCGCGCTCAAGGTTCCCGGAGGGGAGCCGAAAAGCACGCAGGGGATCACCCCGGCGATAACCGTCTCCAAGCCCGGCGATGGTGGGAGTGAATCAGGTGTCTCGTGCTTAGCAACCTCAAGATCCGCAACAAGCTCATTCTCATCCTTGCGGCGCCCGTCGTGGCACTGATCGTGCTCGCCGGCATCGGGGCCGGCCAGCGGCGAACGACCGCCAACAGCGCCCAGGGTGACACCAAGATCATCCAGTACGCGCAGGAGGCGGCCGCGGCCGCCCACGCGGCCGAGGCCGAGGGCGCCCTGTCGGTGTCGTACCTCGCCGGTCCGACCGCCGCCTCGAAGGGCAACCCCAAGGTCAAGTCGGCCCTCGACAAGCAGCGCAAGCTCACCGACGTGGCCATGACCCGGGCGGTCACCACGTTCAAGAAGCTCGGCTCGGGCGATGTCAGCAGCGCCACCCTGAGCGACGTCTCCCTGGTGCTCGACGTGTTCCAGCGCCTCAACGCCCAGCGGAGCCTGGTCGACTCCCCCGGGAGCGAGCAGTGGACCGACGCCTACACCACCTACTCGGGCATTGCCACGGGCTGGCTGAAGGTGGTCCAGGACCTCCCCGACGAGACCAGCACCCCCGCGGTGGTCTCCTCGCTCCAGGGCTTCAGCGCCCTGGCCAACCAGTCGCAGGCCCAGGCCCAGCTGAGCATCCTCGCCTCCGGCGTGGTGCTCCAGGGCAAGTGGTACGTCGCCTCCGCCACCCCGGGCGCCACCTCGCTGGCCGACGGCATCGACGCCAACAAGACGCTGGTGTCCGACGCGCTCGACCAGGTCACGCTCCACTCGCTGCTGCTGCAGAGCACCGCCCCGGCCATCTCCGACAGCCTCAAGTCGGCCGTCCACGGCTCGCAGTCGGCCAACGTCGAGAGCGTCACCAACCTCCTCGGCGGCGTGGTGCAGGCCGGCTCGGTCAGCGGCAGCGGCACCGAGGTCCCCACCGGCATCAGCACCACCGACAAGACGGGGAACACCTTCAGCGGCGACCTGCTGCGCTACCAGAACACCATCACCACCGACGTGGTGGTGGCCATGCAGCAGAACCGCAACGTGGAGATCGCCACCGGCCAGGCCCTCGAGAAGCAGACCGCCAGCCTCGAGCACAAGGCCCAGCGCGCCGCCCAGCTGTACATCCTCTTCGCCGGCCTCGTGGTCCTCATCGCCCTGGCCCTCGCCTTCGTGGTGGCCCGGTCGATCACCCGCCCGGTCAACAAGCTCACCAACGCCGCCCACCGCCTGTCCCGTGAGCAGCTGCCCCGCCTGGTCGACTCCCTCAAGAACCCGGCCGAGGACGACGTGGGCTACCTCGCCGCCTCCTTCACCCCGATCGACGTGGAGGGCCGCGACGAGGTCGGCCAGCTGGCCGACGCCTTCAACGGCATCCAGGAGGTGGCCGTCAACGTGGCCACCGAGCAGGCTTCGCTGCTCCGCAAGGGCATCGGCGACATGTTCGTCAACCTGGCCCGCCGCAACCAGACCCTGCTCGACCGGCAGATCGAGTTCATCGACCAGCTCGAGTCGAAGGAAGAGGACCCCGACCAGCTCGAGAACCTCTTCCGCCTCGACCACCTCGCCACCCGCATGCGGCGCAACGCCGAGTCCCTGCTGGTCCTCGCCGGTGCCGAGCCGAACCGGCGCCGTGGCAAGCCGGTGCCCCTGGCCGACGTCGTGCGTGCCGCGGTCGGTGAGGTCGAGGACTTCGCCCGCATCGACATGCTGCAGTTCGACGAGGTGCTCGTCGCCTCGAACGCGGCGCTCGACATCGCCCACCTGCTCTCCGAGCTCATGGAGAACGCCGCCAACTTCTCGCCGCCCGACACCCGGGTCGAGGTGGTCGGTCACCGCACCAAGGCCGAGGGCTACGTCATCTCCATCGCCGACCACGGCATCGGGATGTCGCCCGAGCAGCTGAACGAGGCGAACGAGCTGCTCAGCCGCCCGCCGCTCGTCGGCCTGGCCCTGTCCCGCTCGCTCGGCTTCATCGTGATCGGCCGGCTGGCCAGCCGCTTCGGCATCGCCGTCCGGCTCATGCCGTCGCCCTCCGGTGGCACCACCGCCATGGTCTCGCTGCCGCCGACGCTGATCACCGACCAGCCGAAGACCCCGAACGGTCCCGGCGCCATCAGGTCCGGTGCCCAGACCGAGCTCCCGAGCGCTCCCGACGACCTGTCGAGCCTCGGCGACTCGGGCCCGGTCCCGAGCGTCGGTCCCGAGAGCCGGCCCGCTCCGGCCGCCACGGCGGTGGCCGACCCGGCCTCGCTGCTGGCCGAGGGCAAGGCCGCCGAGCACGCCCCGCCTGCGGCACCCCGCCGCCGCACCGAGAACCCGCCACGGGCCCCGCGCCGCACCCCGGCCTCGGCCGGCAGCAACGGCAACGGTGCCAAGGCCAAGGCCGCTCCGGCACCTGCCGCCCCACCCGCCAACGGCGCCGCGGCGGCCCCCGGCGGTCTGACCAAGCGGGTTCCCCGCAGCGCCGGCGGCGAGCGTGCCGTTCCCGGCGGCGAGAGCACCCGTGCCGCAACCACCACCCGTCGTTCGCCCGACGAGGTCCGATCCATGTTGTCGAACTACCGCAGCGGAATGCAGCGCGGTCGTTCCACCGACGATGCCGCCACCCCGACGGAGGACACCGAGAAATGACCGAGCTGAGCAGTGAAGCCCGCAACATCAGCTGGTTGGTGACGAACTTCGTCGACCGCGTGCCCGGCGTCCAGGACGCCGTGGTGGTCTCCGCCGACGGGCTGCCGATGGCCGTCTCCACCGGCCTCGACCGCGACGCCGCCGACCGCTTCGCCGCCGTGGCCTCCGGCCTCATCGGCCTCGCGTACGGGGCCGCCGGCCGCTTCGGCGGGGGTCAGGTCACGCAGGTGATCATCGAGATGGAATACTCGTTCCTGTTCGTCACCGGCATCAGCGACGGCTCCTGCCTCACGGTGCTGTCGGCCTCGAACTGCGATGTCGGGCTGGTCGGCTACGAGATGGCCGTGCTGGTCGAGCGCTGTGGCGCCGTGCTCACTCCCGAGCTTCGGGCCGAACTGCAGGGAGCGTTGCCACGATGAGTCCCCCTGAACAGAACGAGGGCCGGCGCCTCCGCGTCCGTCCCTATGCCATCACCGGCGGCCGCACCCGGTCGACCACCGACATCGCCCTCGAGACGATCGTGGTCACCACGCGCCGTGGTGAGGAGATGAGCGGTCGCCTCACCATGGAGAAGGGGCGCATCGTCGCCCTGTGCCGCACGCCGTTGTCGGTGGCCGAGATCTCCGCCTACCTGTCCGTGCCGCTGGGTGTGGCACGGGTGCTGGTGGGCGACATGACCGAAGAGGGCTACGTCGACTTCAACCGGGCACGCCCGGCCGGCGACCGTCCCGACCTGAAGCTGCTGGAAAGGGTGCTCGATGGCCTCCAAGCCCTCTGACGACGTCGAGACGACCAATGGGTCCTCGCCTCCCCCGATGCCGGTCAAGATCGTGGTGGCCGGCGGGTTCGCCGTCGGCAAGACCACGTTCGTCGGGTCGATCTCCGAGATCGAGCCGCTGACCACGGAAGCGGCCATGACCAAGGTGGCCGAGGACGTCGACAACGTCGGCAGCGCCACGGCCAAGACCACCACCACGGTGGCCATGGACTTCGGCCGCATCAGCCTGGGCACCGACCTGATCCTCTACCTGTTCGGCACGCCCGGCCAGGACCGGTTCTGGTTCATGTGGGACGACCTGGTGCGGGGCGCGATCGGCGCCGTCGTCATGGTCGACACCCGCAAGCTCGAGGAGTCGTTCCCTGCGATCGACTACTTCGAGGAGCACGAGGTGCCGTTCGTGATCGGCGTCAACTGCTTCGAGGGCAAGGCCGCACACGACGTCCCCGACGTCCGTGAGGCGCTCGCCGTCAACCCCGACACCCCCGTGGTGCTGTGCGACGCCCGCGAGCGGGCCTCCACCAAGATGGTGCTGCTCGAGCTGGTGCAGCACGCGCTGGCCCGGGCCACCGCCGCCTCCGTCTGACCCCTTCCCCGCACGTCGTGCCCGTCGGTGGTTGCCGAGCAACCACCGGGGCTCAGGCCGTGCCGATGGTCATCGACGCGGGGTCCCAGAAGGCCTGCAGCGAGGCGATGCGCGCGTCGTCGGTGAAGGTCATGTGGTCGCAGATGAAGGGGAGCAGCGCGGCGGTGGGGCCCTCGCCGGACACGGCCTGCAGGAACACCACGGCCTCGTTGCCGAGGATGATCGGCTCCCGGACGAACGACAGCTGCGGGCCGCCGAGGGCCAGCATCGTCTCGTAGAAGGCCCCGATGGCGTCGTGGCCGACGTTGACCGGTGCGCCCACCGGGTCCTCCTGGCGGGCGTCGTCGGCGAACAGCGCCACCCAGCCGGCGGCGTCGCCGGCACTGAAGCGGGCGACGTACTGGTCGATGGTGGCGCGGATCTCTGCGGGCGTGGCCATGCTCGTCTCCTGGTCAGGGTGCGCCGACCCTAGCGGCAGACGGCGGCGTCAGCGGTCGGCGTCGTCGGGACCGGTCGGGTCCGGCGAGGGCCCTTCGGGGGACGAGTCGGGGGGCCGGCGGCCCACCTCCCGGAGCTGCGGCAGGGAGCTGGGCAGCACCAACGGCCGGCGTGCCACGGCGGGCCGCGACGGCGGGTGTCGCGGCGCCGGGGGCGGGGGAGCCGTGGGACGGGCGGCGGCCGGTGGACGGCCAGCGGCGCTCGCCCGCTGCAGCTCGGCGGGACGGGGTGCCGCCACGGGCGGGACCCCGGCCGAGGGCGGTGGAACGGCCACCAGGGGCAGGCGGCGGGCGGGGCTGCCCGGCTGGCCCCGTCCCGCCCA
>JADGOP010000142.1 GCA_017882935.1 Actinomycetota bacterium | reverse complement strand
GCCGGTGCTCGCAGACTCGTTCGTGGGCGCGTCGGACGGGGGAGCCGCGATGTCGGCGGGCTCCTGTCCGAGCGACATCGGCCCGTGGTCGTCGATGGGATCGCGGACGCCCGGCACCGGGTCGGTCACGGGCGACCTGCCGCGGGCGCGGGGAGCTCGGGCAGCGAGACGTCGACGCGGCCCACCAGCTCGACCTCGCGGAGCGCCTCCTGGAGCAGCACCAGCTGCTCGGCGGCGTCGTGGGGGTGGGGGTGCGGACCGGCGTCGGCCCGGGTCACGACGACGGCCGTGCGGGCACAGATCTCGCCGAGGCGGGCGTCGACCACCTGCAGGTGTCGCAGCACCGCGGCGACCGCGGCGTCGAGGTGGGCCGCGCTCTGGAGCTGGGACTCGAGCGCCTGCCGGGTGGAGATGCGCAGCTCCTCGTGCACCAGCGGCCCGGCCGGCGGGGTGGCCTCGTCGCCCAGGTCGTCGAGCTGCGCGTGGAGGCGGACGGCGTCGATGCCGCGGCGCGCCTCGGCGAGGGACTGGCCGCGCCTGGCCAGCTGCCACCCGGCCACGACACCGGCGTCGACGTGGCGGCCCAGGTCGTGGAGCCGGTCGTGCAGGGGCCCGGCCTGGAGGTCGCCGACGGAGCGGTGGTACGAGCGGTGGGCCGCGAGCATGCGTCGCACGTAGGGGCGCCACGGCTCGCTCACCGTGAGCGGGTCGAGGTGCTTGATGGCGGGGGTCCGACGGTGACGGATCACTCACACCATCGTGCCGTGCGCGGCGCCCTGGAGCGAGTGATCGCACCACGCGGCCCCAGGTGGTCGCGCATCGTGACCGGTCAGGCGCCGGCCGGAGGCTGGGGGTCACGCCACATCAGCCAGATGCGGGGCCCCTTGGGGAAGTCGTGGGTGTCGGTGACCTGGAAGCCGTGGCGCTCGTAGAAGGGCACGTTGGCCTCCTTCGAGGACTCGAGGTACGCCGGGACGCCCTCAAGGTCGCAGCGGTCGAGGACGGGTTGCAGCACGGCCGAGCCGTGGCCCTTGCCCTGGTGCTGGGGGTCGGTGCCCAGGACGGCGAGGTACCAGTGGGGCTCGCGGGGGTGCTTCTTCTCCATCGACGACAGCACCGACAGCGCCGTGGGGGTACGGGTACCGAAGAGCCGGACCGACGGGCGGAGCAGGCCCATGATCTCGAGCGGCTTGGTGCGCCACGCGTTGGGAGGCGCCCACAGCGCGCCGGCGCCGTTGCCCTCGGACGCCCAGGCGCCGCCGAGGTGGGTGTGGTGCCGGATGGTGACCGAGAAGAAGTCGTGCGACAGCTCCGCGAAGCGCTCGTGGCGGCCCGCGGTGAGCCACTTCCACACCGGGTCGTCGACGAACGCACGGGCCAGGGATCCGGCCACCTCGTCCTGGTCGTTGGGGGTGACCGGGTGAACCGCCGGAGCCGTCGTCATGGCGCCGATTCTTCCAGAGGGCCCGTTCACTGCACCGAATCCGCGCGCCACGCGCACATTCGGTTCAGTGAACCGCCAGTGACCGGGGATCGGCGGGGTCGGTAGCATGCCGGGGTGCCCGAGTCGCCCGCTTCCGTCGCCATTGCCGAGTCGATCGCCGAGCTGGGCCGGCGTGCCAAGGCGGCGTCGCGGCGGCTCGCCCTCACCTCCACCGCCGAGCGCAACCAGGCGCTGCTGGCCGCGGCCGACCTGCTGGTGGCCCGGTCCGACGACATCCTGGCGGCGAACCGTGCCGACATCGACCGGGCCGAGTCCGAGGGCGTCAGCCCCACGGTGGTCGACCGGCTGCGCCTCACGCCGGCGCGCGTCGAGGGCATGGCCGGGGGGCTGCGCCAGGTGGCGGCCCTGGCCGACCCGGTGGGGGAGGTGCTCGACGGCTGGGTGCGCCCCAACGGCCTGCGCATCGAGCGGGTGCGGGTGCCGCTCGGCGTGGTGGCGATCATCTACGAGAACCGGCCCAACGTCACGTCCGACGCGGCCGGGTTGTGCCTCAAGTCGGGCAACGCGGCGTTCCTGCGTGGCTCCTCGGGTGCCATCACCTCCAACATCGCCATCGCGGCGATCCTGCGCGAGGCCATCGAGGGCGCCGGGCTGCCTGCCGACGCGGTGATCCTGGTCGAGGACACCAGCCGTGAGGCCGCCGTGGAGTTCATGCGGCTGCGCGGCAGCATCGACTGCCTCATCCCCCGGGGCGGCCCGTCGCTCATCACGTCGATCCTCGACAACGCCACGGTGCCCTATGTGATCGACGGCGACGGCAACTGCCACGTCTACGTCGACGTTGCGGCGGACCTCGACATGGCGGCCGCCATCATCGTCAACGCCAAGACGCAGCGGCCCTCGGTGTGCAACGCCGCCGAGACGCTGCTCGTCCACCGCAGCGTGGCGGCGGAGTTCCTGCCCAAGGTGGCGCCGCAGCTCGACGGCGTGGAGCTGGTCGGCGACGATGCCGCCCGTTCGCTCCTGCCCGGTGCCACCGCCGCCACCGACGACGACTGGGCCAAGGAGTTCCTCGACCTCAAGCTGGCCGTGCGCGTGGTCGACTCGCTCGACGAAGCCATCGAGCACATCGCCCGCTACGGCACGGGGCACAGCGAGGCCATCGTCACCACCGAGCTCGAGGCGGCGGACCGCTTCACCCGCGAGGTCGACGCGGCGGCGGTGCTGGTCAACGCGTCCACCCGCTTCGTCGACGGCGAGGAGTTCGGGTTCGGCGCCGAGATCGGCATCAGCACCCAGAAGCTGCACGCCCGCGGCCCCATGGGCCTGGCCCAGCTCACCACCGCCAAGTTCGTGGTCAGGGGCACCGGCCAGGTCCGCGGCTGAACCCGACCAGACCCCGGTTCTGGGTGGGGATCTGCGTGCTGGGGCACGCCGATCCCCACCCAAGATCGCTGTGGGGCAATACGGCTTGACCGCGCGGTCAAGCGGGCCAGTACGCTGCCCGGATGGCCTACCGCTTCGAGTCCGTGCCCGCCATCCGTGAGGCTCTCGCCGGCGTCGACTACCTCGCCGACGAGGGCATCGCCGGCATCGTGCACCTCGCAGACCGCCTCGGGAAGCCGGTCCTCGTCGAGGGCCCGGCCGGGACGGGCAAGACGCAGCTGGCGAAGTCGGTGGCCGAGATCACCGGCGCGCGCCTCATCCGCCTCCAGTGCTACGAGGGTCTCGACGAGTCCAAGGCGCTGTACGAGTGGAACTACAAGAAGCAGCTGCTGCGCATCCAGGCGGAGCGCAACAAGGAGAACACCTGGGCCGACGTCGAGACCGACATCTTCGGCGACGACTTCCTGCTCACCCGCCCGCTGCTCGAGGCCATCACGGCCGACGAGCCCGTCGTGCTGCTCATCGACGAGGTCGACCGGGTCGAGGTCGAGACCGAGGCGCTGCTCCTCGAGATCCTGTCCGACTACCAGGTCTCCATCCCCGAGCTCGGCACCATCACGGCCAAGCAGATCCCGCTCGTGTTCCTCACGTCGAACAACACCCGTGAGCTGTCCGAGGCCCTCAAGCGCCGCTGCCTGTTCCTCCACATCGACTACCCCGACATGGAGCGCGAGAAGCAGATCGTCCTCACCAAGGTCCCGGAGATCACCGAGGCCCTCGCCGACGAGATCGCCCGCATCGTGCGCTCCATCCGCCAGCTCGAGCTGAAGAAGGCACCGTCGGTGTCGGAGACGCTCGACTGGGCGCGCACCCTGCTGCTGCTCGGGGTCGAGCACGTCGACGCCGAAGTCGCGGCCGGCACCGCCAACATCCTGCTCAAGTACCAGTCCGACATCGCGAAGGCGGTGAAGGAGTTCTCCACCGAGCAGCAGGGGTTCAAGCCCTTCGCTCCGGGCCCGAGGTAGGAGCATCGTGCCCACGGCACCCGGGCAGGCCTCCGACGCCGCTGGCGGGCCCATGCTCGACCTGCTGAGCGGCTTCATCGGGGAGCTGCGCGAAGCGGGCCTGCCCGTGAGCCTCACCGAGAACCTCGACGCCATGCAGGCGTTGCAGCACATCCCGCTCGACGACCGGATGGCGTTCAAGTACGCCCTGGCCGCGACGCTGGTGAAGAACCAGTCGCACTGGCGTACCTTCGAGACGGTCTTCGAGGTCTACTTCTCCATGCGCGGCGCGGCCTGGACGGTCGGCGACGACGAGCTCTCGCACGAGCTCGACGAGCTGCTCGAGGAGCTCGCGGGTCAGGGCGACGAAGGCCGCGAGGGCAACCAGGGCACCGGTGGCGGTGGCGAGGCGCTCACCCCCGAGCAGCTGGCCGAGCTGCTCTACCAGTCGCTCCTCAACGGCGACGAGGCCATGCTGCGGGCCATCGCCCGCCAGGCCGTGCGCCGCTTCGCCGGCATGGAGCCGGGCCGGCCCGTCGGCGGCACCTACTACCTCTACCGCACGCTGCGGAACCTCGACCTCGACGCGGTGCTCAAGCGGCTCATGGAGTCCACCGCCACGCGCCCCGAGGGCCAGGAGCTCACCAACCTCGAGGAGCGCCTCGAGCGCGACGAGTTCGAGATCCGCATCGACAAGCTCAAGAAGGAGATCGAGGCCGAGATCCGTCGGCGCCTCGTCGCCGACCGCGGGGCCGAGGCCATGGCGCGCACGCTGCGCAAGCCGCTGCCCGAAGACGTCGACTTCATGCACGCCTCCCGCGAGGAGATGGGCAACCTGCGCAAGGCGCTCTTCCCGCTCACCCGTCGCCTCGCCGTGCGCCTCGCCCGCAAGCGCCGCCACGGCCGCCGGGGTGCGCTCGACTTCCGCAGCACCGTGCGCCACTCGCTCAGCTATGGCGGCGTGCCGGCCGAGCTCAAGTTCCGCTACCCGCGCCCCTCGAAGCCCGAGATCTTCGTGGTCGCCGACATCTCGGGGTCGGTGGCCTCGTTCGCCCGCTTCACCCTCATGCTCGTCTACGCCATCGCCAACCAGTTCTCGAAGGTGCGGGCGTTCGTGTTCATCGACGGCATCGACGAGGTCACCCGGTTCTTCGAGGGCGTCGAAGACGTCACCGAGGCCGTGCACCGCGTCAACACCGAGGCCGACGTCGTGTGGGTCGACGGCCACTCCGACTACGGCCACGCCTTCGAGGTGTTCTGGGAGACGTGGGGCAAGGAGATCGGCCCCAAGACCACCGTGCTGGTGCTGGGCGACGCCCGCAACAACTACCACGCCGCCCAGTCGTGGGTGCTCAAGGAGGTCCGGCACCGGGCCCGGCACCTCTACTGGCTCAACCCGGAGCCCAAGTCGTACTGGGACACCGGCGACTCGATCGTCGGCGAGTACGGCGTGCACTGCGACGGCACCTACGAGTGTCGCAACCTCCGCCAGCTCGAGCGCTTCGTCGAGACCCTGGCCTAGCACACCTAGCCCTCCCGCGAGGTCAGTGCTTGGGGTGGCGGGCGCGGCGCTGATGGGCGGGGGCCTTGCGACCGTCGGCCTTGCCCTGCAGCGCCAGGCGTGACGCGGTGACGTTGCCGGCGGTGTTCACGAGGGCGACGTGCGAGAAGGCCTGCGGGAAGTTGCCGAGCATGCGCTTGCCGGCGGGGTCGTACTCCTCGGACAGCAGCCCGACGTCGTTGCGCAGCCCGGCGAGGAGCTCGTACATGGCCGCCGCCTCGTCGTGGCGACCGAGCAGCGCGTAGTTGTCGGCGAGCCAGAACGAGCACATGAGGAACACGCCCTCGGCGCCGGCGAGCCCGTCGATGCCTTCGGAGCCCAGCGTGCGGTAGCGGTACACGAAGCCCCCCTCCGTGAGCCCCTGCTCGATGGCGGTGACGGTGTTGCGCACCCGCTCGTCGTCGGGGGGCAGGAAGCCCACGAGGGGGACCATGAGCAGGCTGGCGTCGAGCTCGGGGCTGCCGTAGCGCTGGACGAAGACGCCCCGGTCGTCGACGCCGTGCTCGAGGACGTCGCGGTGGATGTCGTCACGCAGCCGCTTCCAGCGGTCGAGCGGGCCGTCGTAGCCGAAGTCCTCGATCGACGCGATCGCCCGGTCGACCGCCACCCAGGCCATCACCTTGGAGTGGGTGAAGTCCTGGCGGCCACCGCGGACCTCCCAGATGCCGTCGTCGGCCTCGTTCCAGTGGTCGCCCACGTAGTCGACGAGCTGCTGCTGCAAGCTCCACGACGCGCGCTCGTCGGCGAGGCCGTGGCAGCGACCCTGGTGCAGCGCGTCGAGTACCTCGCCGTACACGTCGAGCTGGAACTGGCCGTGCGCGGCGTTGCCGACGCGCACCGGCTTCGATCCCTCGTAGCCCCCGAGCCAGTCGAGCTCGAGCTCGGTGAGGCGGCGCTCGCCGGACGCGCCGTACATGATCTGCAGCTGCTCGGGGCTGCCCGCCACGGTGCGCAGCAGCCAGTCGCGCCACGCTGCGGCCTCGGTGGTGAAGCCGGCGTTCAGCAGGGCCATGAGGCTGAACGTCGCGTCGCGCAGCCAGCAGTAGCGGTAGTCCCAGTTGCGGACGCTGCCCAGGTGCTCGGGC
>JADGOP010000006.1 GCA_017882935.1 Actinomycetota bacterium | reverse complement strand
ACGTCGACGCCGTCGGGACCCTGCGTGCACGCACCCCGCTGCCCGACGGCTCGACCCGCATGAACTTCGCCGCCCCGCCCAACGTCCTCCGCTACGTCGTCGAGAAGGGCTCGATCACCGTCGACGGCGTGAGCCTCACCGTGGTCGACGTGCTGCCCGATGGCTTCACCGTCGCCGTCATCCCGCACACCGCCGAGGTCACCACGCTGGGCGCCCGCCGACCGGGTGACCCCGTCAACCTCGAGGTCGACGTGATGGCCAAGTACGCCGAGCGCCTCCTGGCGCCGTTCGCCGGCAGCGCCGAGCGAGGAGGGTCCTGATGTCCGAGACCGTGCACGAAGCCGAGGCCGTGGGCCCGGAGCGCCGTCGCAGCTCGTCGAGCCACGAGCCGCCCGAGGGGTTCGCCCGCATCGAGGACGCGGTCGCGGCCATCTCCCGGGGCGAGATCGTGGTCGTCGTCGACGACGAGGAGCGCGAGAACGAAGGCGACCTGATCATGGCCGCCGAATACGTCACCCCGGAGAAGATCGCCTTCTTCCTGCACCACACGTCGGGCTACATCTGCGCGCCGATCACCTCGGCCCGGGCCCGTGAGCTCGACCTCCGTCCCATGGTCGAGCACAACACCGAGGCCCAGCGCACCGCCTTCCTGGTCACCGTCGACGTCCGCAAGGGCACCACCACCGGCATCTCGGCCATGGACCGTGCGGCCACCGTGCTGGCCCTGGTCGACCCCGCCACGCGCCCCGACGACCTCGCCCGGCCCGGCCACATCGTGCCCCTCGAGGCGCGCGACGGTGGCGTGCTGAAGCGGGCCGGCCACACCGAGGCCACCGTCGACCTGGCCCGCATGGCCGGGCTGTACCCCGCCGGGATCCTGTGCGAGATCGTCGACGACAAGAAGATGGGCATGGCCCGCCAGCCCGAGCTCAAGGCGTTCGCCAAGGAGCACGGGCTGCTCATGATCTCGATCGCCCAGATGATCCGCTACCGCCGCCAGAGCGAGAAGCTGGTGAAGCGGGTGGCCGAGGCCGACATCGCCACGCAGTGGGGCACGTTCACCTGCTACGTGTACGAGTCCATGCTCGACGGTGAGCAGCACGTGGCCCTCGTCAAGGGTGCGGTGCAGGGCGAGAGCGACGTGCTCGTGCGGGTCCACAGCGAGTGCCTCACCGGCGACGTCTTCGGCTCGATGATGTGCGACTGCGGCGTGCAGCTCGAGGCCGCCCTGCGCACCATCGCCGAGGAGGGCATGGGCGTGGTCGTCTACCTGCGGGGCCACGAGGGGCGCGGCATCGGCATCGGCCACAAGATCCGGGCCTACGCGCTGCAGGCCCAGGGCCGCGACACGGTCGACGCCAACGTCGAGCTGGGGCTGCCGGTCGACAGCCGCGAGTACGGCGTGGGGGCGCAGATCCTGGTCGACCTCGGCATCACCTCGATGCGGCTCATCACCAACAACCCGGCCAAGTACGGCGGGCTCGAGGGCTTCGGCCTCGACATCATCGAGCGCGTGCCGTCGGTGGTCGCGCCCAACCCCGCGAACCTCCGCTACCTGCGCACCAAGCAGGAGCGCATGGGGCACATCATCGAGGGCCTCGACGACATCCTCTAGCGAGGTCCCGTCCACGTCTCGGGTCGATTTGGCGTCGCCCTGACGACCGAAGCTCGACCCAGGACGCGGTGGTCGGGGACTACTTCCAGATGCCGACGACGGCGTGGGCGTAGAGGCTGTTGCCGGCCGGGTGGGCGCCGTAGAGGCTCTCGAGGGTGCGCAGCAGGTCGTAGTGGGTGATGTGTTGGGCGCTGACGCCCTTCTTCACCATCGGGCCGACGAAGAAGGTCCAGATGTGGTTGCCGGCCGAGCCGTCGTCCTCGTCGAAGGTGACGATGAGCAGGCTGTTGTGCGTCCGGGCCCAGGCCACGTAGCCACTGAGGTGGGCCTTGGCCCAGGCGTCGGCCGTGGCGATCGAGCCGTCGTGCATGTCGTTGCCGAGCGTCGGGACGACGAACGAGACGGTCGGCAGCGCGGAGAAGGTGTGGGTGGGGAACAGGCTCATGGACCGGTTGCGGTTCGCGGGCACCCGGGTGAAGTACGACCACGGGTTGTGCTTGCGCACGTAGCCCCCGTTGCTGCACCGCAGCGACCCGGTGAACGCGAGACCCTCGGAGTAGCCGGCGAAGGTGCGCCGCACCGTGCCGAGGGCCGTGGAGAGGTTCGGGGTGGTGTACGGCGATCCCGGGGCCGGGCACGGATCGCCCGACACGCCCTGGGTGCGCCCGGAGAACAGCTCCAGGTAGTTCGGCAGGCTCGGGTGGCCGATGCCGTAGGACTGGGTCATGGTGGTGCCCGAGTTGGCCAGGGCGTTGAGCCAGGGGGCCTGCGAGCTGCCACGGACCTGGTTGATCGAGTGGTTCTCCTCGATGAGCACGACGACGCGCGCGGGTGGGGGCGAGGGGAGCCCTCGCCGGAGGCAGCCGGAGGCGACCAGGGCCGCAACGAGCATCAGAGCAGGCAGACGCCATGATCGGTTGACGTGCAAGACGAACCTCCGGGTTCAGCCCCTCTCCGCCGACGAAGCTAGCAAAGCCCCCGCGAACGGAAGGTGAAGCGCGGGGGACGCCGCGCTCGCGGGTCGTCACCGCCCTGACCCCTATCGTGTGCGGCCATGGCCACCGACGCCCGATCCGAGCACCGAGTCGACCCCGATCTCGACGGCACCGGCCTGCGCGTGGCGGTCGTCGCCAGCCGGTTCAACGACCACATCACCCTGCGCCTCCTCGACGGCGCCCGGCGAGGGCTGGCGGCGCTCCACGTGGCCGAGGCCGACATCACCGAGGCCTGGGTGCCGGGGGCCTTCGAGCTGCCCTTCGCCGCCAAGGCCTTCGCCGAGTCCGGCACCGTCGACGGGGTCGTGTGCATCGGGTGCGTCATCCGCGGCGAGACCACCCACTACGAGGAGGTCGCCGGGCAGTGCGCGGCCGGCCTCCAGCAGGCACAGCTCGCCACCGGCGTGCCCATGGCCTTCGGGGTCCTCACCACCGAGAACCTCGAGCAGGCGCTGAACCGCTCCGAGGAGGCCGGCGGCCACAACGTGGGCGAGGAGGGGGCCACCGTGGTGGTCGAGATGGCCCGCCTGGTCGAGCTCCTGCGCCGGTAGGTCCGGCCCCGCACCGTCACGTCGGCGACGGGCCCCGCATGTCGCTTTGGCCGCAGGGTGGTCGTGCCCTACCGTCGGCTCCGTGCTGAAGCTGGTTCTGCCCAAGGGTTCGCTCGAGAAGGCCACCCTCGAGCTGTTCGAGGCCGCCGACCTGGCGGTCAACCGCAGCTCGTCGGTCGACTACAAGGCCACCATCGACGATCCCCGCGTCGCCGAGGTGCGCATCCTGCGCCCCCAGGAGATCCCGCGCTACGTGGCCGACGGGTTGTTCGACCTGGGCATCACCGGCCGCGACTGGATCGAGGAGACGTCGAGCAAGGTCGAGTCGCTGGGCGAGCTGCACTACTCCAAGAACACCGCCCGCCCGATCCGCATGGTCGTGGCCGTCGCCGGCGACTCACCGGTGCAGCAGGTCGACGACCTGCCGGCCGGGGTGCGGGTGTCCACCGAGTACCCCGACGTGACCCGCCGCTTCTTCGAGAGTCGCGGCATCGACGCCGACATCCGCCTCTCCTACGGCGCCACCGAGGCCAAGATCCCCGACATCGTCGACTGCATCGTCGAGATCACCGAGACGGGCCGGGCGCTCCGTGCTGCCGGGCTGCGCGAGATCGGCCAGATCCTGCAGAGCTACACCGAGCTCATCGCCAACCCCGTGGCCTACGCCGATCCGGCCAAGGCGCACGCCATGCACCAGCTCCGCACCCTGCTGCAGGGCACGCTCGAGGCTCGGGGCCGCGTGCTGGTGAAGCTCAACGTGGCCGAGCCCGACCTGGCCAAGGTCATCGCCCTGCTGCCGTCGCTCAAGTCGCCGACGGTGTCGCAGCTGTTCGGCGAAGGCGGCTACGCGGTCGAGACGGTGGTGGTGAAGAGCGAGATCAACACCCTCATCCCCGCCCTGTCCGACGCGGGCGCCACCGACATCATCGAGCTGCCGATCTCCAAGATCGTCCACTGACCATGGCGGTGCAGGCCTTCGGCACCGGGTCGGGGGAGGTGGTGGCCTTCGACGACTTCGCGGGCTGGGGCACCGTGCGCGAGGCCGACGGCAGCGAGCGCTTCTTCCACTGCACCCGCATCGCCGACGGCAGCCGCCACGTCGACGTGGGCGAGCACGTGACGTTCGCGCTGGCGCCGGTGGGCCTGGGCACGTGGGAGGCCGTCGACCTGCGACCCGCGCCGGCGCCGGGACCCCGCTGAGCCGACCTTCCCGCGTTCTGCGACACCTTGGGTCGACACGGACACACCAGCGCACCGCCCCAGAACGGCTGCACATCCAGGGCACCCGCCCGGCCGCTGCCCCTTCTCCGATTCTCCGCAGGTTTGGTGTGCCCAGGTCGCACGAAACCTGCAGAGAACCCCGAGTGGCCGGCTGCCTCAGAACGCCGGCCGTGGGAAGGAGCTCCCACAGCACTGGCCCGCCGAAGAGTGTCACCTGACGTCGGGACAGCGACACTCTCGCGCTCGCGCTCGCGGCCCATCGGCGCTTCGGCGCTTCGGCACCAGGCTCGGACCCGCACGAGTCGCCCAGCTCAGTGGTCGCGGCGCTTTGTGCGGATGTTCAACTGGCCGGCGAGTCCAGCCAGACGATGGCGCTCGATGCCAGCCATCGCCGGTGATGCCATCTGCTCCATGAACGCAGCCCGGGAGGGATACTCGGCCAGGGCCACCATGTCCCACAGCTCTCCCACCTCCCCGAGCAGGATTCCGGTGACGTCCCCGCTATAGACGATCCGTCCGCCACGGTCTTCGACGAGCTTGCTGACCTCGGCCGCGTACAGCTCGTATGCCTCGCGACCCGAGATCCGGACCGATGGGTCGTCGGTGTACTCGGCCCGGTCCTTGAACTTGAGGAGATTGACCATGACGAACGGGCCCTCGTCCGCCGTCGCGAAGAACGACCCAAGCTGATCGCCTTGCGGATAGATCGCGTTCGTGACTTCCATCAGCCTCTCCTCTCGGAAACCCAGATCCAGAGGATATGGCATAACTGGTGCCATAACCCCCCATCGAGCCACCCCGTGGTCCTCTGCCACAGAACGCCGGCACGATGCACCGCCCCAGATCGGCACGTCGATGACACGCCCCCGCCCGCGACGGGCGCGAGCCGCGGCATGCGGGTCGTTCGCTGGTGGCGTGACCAACGAGAGCGGGGCGGATCAACGCACGACACCACCACCCAAGATCTGAGGCCCGCGACGCCCAGATCGATGCCGGAAGGTGCAGCCGCCGAGCGCACTCGAGCCTCATGTCCGCCTCGTCAGAGAGCCTTGGACATCACATAGTTGTGAATCGGGACGCCGCGCAGCTCCCATTCGCGACGGTTGTCCACGCAGAATGCCCTCTTCTCGAACAATCGCCGTGCCGCCTCGCTTGCCTCCACGTAGAGCCGACCGACCCCTTCGGAGGCCGCAAGGACTTCGAGGGCGTCGCAGAGCGAGGTAGCGACGCCCGCTCCAACGGCCTCCGGCGCGCAATACAGGTGGTCGATGTGGCCGTCGGCTTCCAGGTCCGCATAGCCGACGACACGGCCATCCGAGTCGCTGGCGACGAGTACTTGGCGGCCGCTGCTGGCCCACAAGTGCATGGCTTCTGGGCTCGGCCGCTCGGGTAGCCAAGCTTCGACCTGCTCTCGGCTGTAGTCGGCAAGAGCCGCCTCGCGCACCGAACGCCACATGACCTCAGCCAGGTCGGCGGCGTCGGTCCAACGGTAAGGCCTCACGGTCACATCCACGGTGCGCACGGTACCTGCGCATACGGCTCCCGCCCGAGAACGCTACAACTCGGGTCTGCTGTGTCCGATGCCGGGCTCGCCCCCGACGTGAGCCGAATCCGTCAGGTGGGGGAGGGCTCCTCGGAGGGCGCGGCGCCACCGGCCTCGGCGGCCCGGATCTGCACGAACGCCAGCCGGATCTGGGCCAGCGCGTCGCGCAGGGTGGTGCCGTCGGGGCCGAGCCGGTCGGAGACGGCCTCGACCAGGGCGCCGTAGGCGTCGATGGCGACCTGGGCCTCGTCGAAGTCGGGCGGCTGGGCGCCGAGGTGGATGGCGGCCAGCTCATACAGGCCCATGGCGTGGTTGGCCACGACCACGGCCGCGGGCACCGACTGCAGCTGCTCGCGGACGGCCGCCATCTCGGCTGCGATGGCCTCGGCGCGGGCCCGGTCCTCGGGCTCGAGGTCGTCGTCGTCGAAGGCGTCGGCCTGGCGGGTGGGCTCGGCGGGGGTGGGGGCGGCGTCGCGCCGCACCGGCCGCTCGCCATCGGGGGTCCAGAGGCTCATCGTCGACTCTTGGTTGTGGGCGGGGAGGTCATGGCTGGTACCCTACGCACCTGACAACCCATGGAAAGCGGGGCCCTGCCCCCACCCGTCCACCTCGCCGGTTCACCCCGGTCGGGCGTGCGCCGGGTCGATGCACCGAAAGCACCCTTCGGGGTGCTCCGCGGACGTCGGCTTTCCGGCGTCCGCGTCGTCATCTCGACGGCCGGGCGATCTGACCAGCCCCCGTTTCGAGGAGTACCGCATCGATGAGGAGTGACCGGCCATAGCTGCGCCGCCCAACACCAACGAGCCTCGTATCAACGACCGCATCCGGGCCCGAGAGGTCCGGTTGGTCGGGTCCGACGGCGAACAGATCGGCATCAAGCCGCTGCCCGAGGCCCTGGCCATCGCCAGGTCCCTCGATCTCGACCTGGTCGAGGTGGCCGACAAGGCCAACCCACCGGTCTGTCGCATCATGGACTACGGCAAGTTCAAGTACGAGACCGCGCAGAAGGCCAAGGAATCGCGGCGCAAGAGCACGAACGTGTCCGTCAAGGAGATGAAGTACCGCCCGAAGATCGGCGGGGGAGACTTCGAGACCAAGACCCGCAAGGTCGAGAAGTTCCTCGACGAGGGTCACAAGGTCAAGGTCACGATCATGTTCCGTGGCCGCGAGGTGGCCCACCCCGAGCTCGGCAAGAAGATCCTCGACCACGTCGCCGAGACCGTGGCGCACCTGGCCCGAGTCGAGGCCTACCCCCGGCTCGATGGCCGCAACATGGTCATGGTGCTCGGTCCCGACAAGAAGGCCCAGGCGGCCCACGCCGCAGCACTGAAGCGTGAAGCCGAGGAGCACGGCGAGCCCGTGCCCGACACCGACGAGACCACCACCCCGATCGGCGGTGAGGAGCCGAGCACCAACGGCGCCGCACCGGCATCACCCCTCGACGACACCGAGACCGAGACCGAGACCGAGACCGAAACCGTCCCCAGCGCCGGCCTCCCCACCG
This sequence comes from Actinomycetota bacterium, assembly GCA_017882935.1. Lineage (GTDB taxonomy): Bacteria > Actinomycetota > Acidimicrobiia > Acidimicrobiales > Iamiaceae > JADGOP01. The sequence continues at coordinate 10,908 of JADGOP010000006.1, read as the reverse complement.
AGGACGACGCCGCCGAGGCCGACCCCACCGTCAGCCCCGATCCGGCCACCGCCTCCTCCGACCTCCCCACCGCCTGACCCCCGAGCGACCCTCGCTCAGCAGCCCGACGACCGGGCCTCGCACCACCCGCCCGGGCAGTTCGCCGGGGCCCCACGCAAGGAAGCCACATGCCAAAGATGAAGACCCACCGGGGCGCCGCCAAGCGCTTCAAGGTCACCGGAAGCGGGAAGATCATGCGTCGCAAGGCGTACCGCGCCCACATCCTCGAGAAGAAGTCGTCGGTCCGTACCCGGCGCCTCGCGGGCGAAACCGAAGTCACCGGCGGCGACCGCGACCGGATGAAGAAGCTGCTCGGCCTCTAGGCCCCCTGCAGCCTCACCGACCACCTCCTCCTCCGACCGAAAGGACCTTCGATGGCAAGGGTCAAGCGCGCCGTCCACTCCAAGAAGCACCGCCGGGCAACCCTCGAGCGGGCCAAGGGCTACTACGGCAACAAGAGCCGCTCCTACCGCGCCGCCAACGAGCAGGTCGCGCACTCCCTGCAGTACGCCTTCCGCGACCGGCGGGCCCGCAAGGGTGACTTCCGCAAGCTCTGGATCCAGCGGATCAACGCGGCCTGCCGCCTCAACGGCATCAGCTACAGCAAGTTCATCAACGGCCTGCACCTGGCCGGCGTCGAGGTCGACCGCAAGATCCTCGCCGACCTGGCCGTCGCCGAGCCCGAGGCGTTCGCGGCGCTCGTGAAGACGGCGTCCGAGGCACTCCCGCAGGCCTCCTGATCCCCGACGTCACCCTGCGCCCCCTCTCGGCCCGCAACCACCGTGTCGCCCGCCTCGCCCGTCTGGCGGGGCAGCGCTCGGCGCGGATCGACGAGGGGGCGTTCGTCGTCGAGGGCCCCACGCTGCTCGCCGAGGCGCTCGACGCGGGCGCCGCGGTGACCGACGTGTTCGTCGCCGACCGCGTCGCCACCGAGATCGACATCGACGCGCTGCTGCAGCGGGCCCTGGCCAGCGGCGCGTCGCTGTACGAGATCGACGAGTCGACGCTGCGCCGCTCGGCCGACACCGTGAGCCCCCAGGGCGTCATGTCGGTGGTCGAGCGCCGCCCGGCCGCCCCGTCGGTGCTGTCCGCCACCGACCTGGTGCTCGTGCTGGTCGAGGTCACCGATCCCGGCAACGCCGGCACCCTGGTGCGTGCCGCCGAGGCAGCCGGAGCCGGCGCGGTCGTGGCCACCGCCGGCACCACCGACCTGTTCGGGCCGAAGACGGTGCGGGCCTCGGCCGGAGCGGTCTTCCACGTGCCGCTGGTGATCGGCAACGACGCGGCCGAGGTGCTCGACGACCTCGCCGCCACGGGCCATCGGCGGGTGGCCACCCGCGTCGAGGGCGGCGTCCCCTACGACACCGTCGCGCTCGACCAGCCAATCGCGCTCATCGTCGGCAACGAGGCCCACGGGCTCCCCGCCGAACTGGCAGACCACGTCGACGACTGGGTCACCATCCCCATGGCCGGCCGGAGCGAGTCGCTCAACGTCGCCATGGCGGGGTCGGTGCTGTGCTTCGAGGCGCTGCGTCAGCGGCGTGCCGCGGAGCCCGGTGGCGGGAATCGATTGGACCCGGGCCAGGGTCGGGCGGAAGGCTCGTCGCCACCATGATCGACGAGATCGACCGCATCGCCGCCGACGCCACCACCCGGGCCGAGGCGGCCGCCACGCTCGAGGACTGGCGCGCCCTCGACGTCGAGCTCAACGGCAAGAAGTCGACCCTCGGCGGGTTCAAGCGGCGCCTCGGCGAGCTCGACCCCGACGAGCGCCGCACCGTGGGTGCCGCCCTCAACCGCGCCCAGGAGCAGGTCCGCGCCGCGCTCGCCGCCCGCCGTGCCGAGCTCGACGCCGCAGCGCGCCACGCCCAGCTGGCCGCCGAGCGGCTCGACCTCACCGAGCTGCGCCCGCCGCACCAGGCCGGCCACCTCCACCTCGTCACCCAGACCATGGAGCGCCTCGAGGACGTCTTCGTCGGCATGGGCTTCACCGTCGCCGAGGGGCCCGAGGTGGAAGACGACTGGCACAACTTCACCGCGCTGAACCTGCCCGCGCACCACCCCGCGCGCGACATGCAGGACACCTTCTTCGTGGAGCTCGGTGAGCTCGGCGACGTGGTGATGCGCACCCACACCTCGCCCGTCCAGATCCGGGTGATGGAGACCGAGCCGCCGCCCATCTACTCCGTGATGCCCGGCCGGGTCTACCGGCAGGAGACGGCCGATGCCACGCACCTGGCGGTGTTCCACCAGATCGAGGGCCTCGTCGTCGACCGCGGCATCACCTTCGCCCACCTGGCCGGCACCATCGACACCTTCACCAAGGCCTACTTCGGTGAGGGCTTCTCGTCGCGGCTGCGCCCGTCGTACTTCCCGTTCACCGAGCCCTCGGCGGAGTTCGACATCCAGCGGCCCGACGGGTCGTGGCTCGAGCTCGGCGGCTGCGGCATGGTGAACCCCAACGTGCTCCGCAACTGCGGCCTCGACCCCGAGGAGTGGTCGGGCTTCGCGTTCGGGTTCGGGCTCGACCGGCTGGCCGGGATGCGCCACGGGGTGCCCGACCTGCGCGAGATCATGAGCGTCGACATCCGCTTCCTGGCCCAGTTCTGAGGGAGGTCGCACCCGCATGAAGGTCCTCCTCTCCTGGCTGCGCGAGTTCGCGCCGTTCGACGGCGACCCCGAGCACCTCGGCGAGCTGTTGAGCGACCTCGGCCTCGCCGTCGAGGAGATGCAGACGGTGGGCGAGGGGCTCGACGGTGTCGTCGTGGCCCGCATCCTCGACATCCGCGCCATCGACGGCGCCGACAAGATCCGCCTGGTCGACGTCGACCCCGGCGACGGTGAGGCGCGCCAGATCGTGTGCGGCGCCGCCAACATCGCGGTGGGCGACACCGTCCCGCTCGCCACCATCGGCGCGGTGCTCCCCGGCGGCTTCGAGATCGCGCGCCGCAAGATGCGCGGCCAGGAGTCGGCCGGCATGCTCTGCTCCGCCCGCGAGCTCGGCTTCGGCGCCGACCACGCCGGCATCCTCCAGCTCGACGGCGCGCTCCAGCCCGGCACGCCCCTGCGCGAGGCGCTGGGCATCGAGCCCGACGTGCTCTACGACCTCGAGGTCAACCCCAACCGCCCCGATGCGATGTCGGTGGCCGGTGTGGCCCGCGACCTCGCCGCCCGCATGGGCCTGCCCTTCACCCTGCCCAGCCCCCGGGTCACCCGCACCGGCGAGCCTGCCGACGCGGTGGCCACCATCGAGCTGGCCGACCCCGACCTGTGCGGTCGCTTCCAGGCCCGCGTCCTGCGCAACGTCACGGTGGGGCAGTCGCCGCAGTGGCTCGCCAACCGGCTCACCCAGCTCGGCATGCGGCCCATCAACGCGCTCGTCGACATCTCCAACTACGTCATGCTCGAGCTGGGGCAGCCCAACCACCCCTACGACCTGGCGCTGGTGCCGGGAGGCGGGTTCCGGGTGCGTCGCGGCCGCGACGGCGAGGCGCTCACCACCCTCGACGACGTCGAGCGCCGGGTGTCGGTCGATGACCTCCTCATCTGCGGGGCCGACGACACGCCCATCGGCATCGCGGGCGTGATGGGTGGCGCGTCGTGCGAGATCTCCGCATCCACCACCGACGTGCTGCTGGAGATGGCGTGGTTCCGCCCCATGGCCATCAGCCGAACCTCGCGCCGCCTCGGCCTCCGCACCGAGGCCTCGGCCCGCTTCGACAAGGGTTGCGACCCCGAGGTCATCGACCTCGCGGCCGACCGGTTCTGCCAGCTCGCGGCCGAGATCTGCGGCGCCACCACCGCACCTGGCGCGGTCGACGTTCGGGGCGAGCTGCCCGACCGGTCACCCGTCCGGGTGCGCACCGCGCGGGTCAACGCCGTCCTCGGCACCGACCTCGACGCCCCCACCGTCGCGGGCCACCTCGAGTCGATCGGCTTCACCACCACGCCTGTCGGCGCCGACCACGACGTGGTGGTCCCGTCGTGGCGCTACGACTCCTCGGCCGAGATCGACATCATCGAGGAGGTGGCGCGGCTCCACGGCTACTCCCGCATCGCCCCGGAGCCCCTGCCGTCGTCGCGCACCGGACGGCTCACCGAACGGCAGCTCGAGCGCCGGGCGCTGCGGCGGGCCATGGTCGGCATGGGACTGGCCGAGGCCATGCCCCTGCCGTTCCTCGCACCCGGCGAGCTCACCCGCTGCGGGCTCCCCGACGTGGGCATCTCCCTCGCCAACCCGCTGGTCGCCGACGAGTCCGTGCTGCGCACGTCGTTGCTGCCCGGGCTGGTGCAGGCCGTGGCCCACAACGCCACGCGCCGCCAGCTCGGTGTCGGCCTCTTCGAGATCGGCCACGTGTTCCGCCCTCCGCCGGCCGACCAGCTGCTGCCCGACGAGCGCGAGTGCCTCGCTGCCATCCGCGCCGGCCTCGATGCCGAGGGAGCCGTGGCCGCGTGGCAGGTGGTGGCCGACACCCTCGCCGTCGCCGACGCCACCGTGGTCAACGCCGAGGTCTCCGGGCTGCACCCCACCCGCTCGGGTCTCATCGTGGTGGCCGGCGAGGCCGTGGGCGAGCTGGGCGAGATCGACCCCGAGGTGCTCGCCCGCCACGACATCGGCGAGCGCGTGGCCTGGCTGCAGGTCGACCTCACCCGGCTGCTCGCCCTGCCGCACGGTGATCGTCCCTACCGGCTGGTGAGCCGCTTCCCGTCGTCCGACATCGACCTGGCCTTCGACGTGGCCGACCCCGTGCCCGTCACCGCGGTCGAGGCGACCGTGCGCACGGCGGCCGCCGACCTGCTCGACTCGCTCCAGCTGTTCGACGTGTTCCGCGGCGCGCCGGTGGGCGAGGGGCGTCGCAGCCTGGCGTTCTCCCTCCGGCTCCAGGCTCCCGACCGCACCCTCACCGACGACGAGGTGCAGGGTGTGCGCCAGGCCGTCATCGCCGCGGTCGAGCAGGCCCACGACGCCAAGCTCCGCTGAAGCCCGGCGAGGTCTGGTCCGAAACCGACCGTCGCGGTCGGTTTCGGACCAGGCCTCGCTGCGCGGTCAGGCCAGGAAGTCGATCAGCAGCTCGTTGACCCGGTCGGGCGCCTCGAGCTGCATCCAGTGGCCGGGGCCCTCGAGGCGCTCGTAGCGCCACGGGCCGTCGACGTACTTCCCGCTGCCCGTCATCTGCTCCTCGGTGAGCGCGAAGTCGCCGCTGCTCCACACGCCCATCGTGGCGCACTGGATGTGCGGCAGCTCGAGCGGCGGGGCGATCAGCGTCTCGGGGCCGATGTTGGCCCGGTAGTAGTTGAGGCCCGGCGTGAGCGAGCCGTTGCGCACGAGGTCGTCGATGATCGCCTGGCCGTCTGGGTGGTGACCCCAGGCCCGGAAGTTCGCCCAGTCGTCGTTCGACAGCCACTGCTCGGCGATGTCGGTGAACTGGAACAGCAACATGTACCAGGACTTCTCCCGCTGCGGGAAGCCGGCATCGACGAACGCCATGGGGTTCCCCACCGACAGCGCCACCAGCCGCTCGACGCGCTCGGGCGCGAACGCCGCGGTGGCCCAGGCGAGCGCGGCGCCCCAGTCGTGCCCGACCACCGCGGCCCGCTCGACCCCGACCGCGTCGAGCACGCCCAGCACGTCGCCGGCCAGGAACAGCAGGTTGTACTGCTCCACCTCGTCGGGCTTGTCCGACTCGCCGTACCCGCGCAGGTCGGGCACGATCACCTGGTGCCCTGCGGCGACGAGCGCCGGCACCTGGTTGCGCCACATGCGACCGGAGTCGGGGAAGCCGTGCAGCAGCACCACCGGCGCACCCTCTCCGGTCACCTCGTAGTGGATGCCGACTCCGTTCACGTCCGCGCGCATGGGTTCTCCTGGTTCGAGTGGTGGGCAGGGGCTGTCAGGCGTCGAGCAGCGCCAGCAGCTCGGCGCGGCTGGGGCCGGGGATGGGGTCGTCACGCCACCCGCTGCCGACCTCGCGGATGCGGGCGACGACCGCGGGGTCGGCCAGCTCCTGGTCGGGGGTCGAGAGCAGCGCCATGAACCGCATGCCCACCCGCATGAGGTCGGGGTCGCGGGGGATGCTGTAGAGCATGGCCATGGTGAGTTCGTAGCTGTCGTCGGTCGGCGCCGAGGTGCCGGCGATCGCCGCCTGCACCTCGGCCATCCGCTGGCGGTCCATGTCGACCGTCGCTCGGTACCAGGGCTCCACCGTCGCGAGGGTGGCCGCGTGGAACGCCTTCGCCAGGCCCGCCGGGTCGTCGACCGTCGAGGAGCGCAGGGTGTCGCGCAGGGCCACGCCGTGCATCAGGCCGATGGACGCGCCCCGACCCACCGACGGGTTGGTGCACGCCCAGGCGTCGCCGACGAGCAGCAGGCCGGTGGCCACCGGCTCGTCGTCGACGATCAGGCTGCGGTGCCGGTCCTCGATCTTCGAGAGCGACACGATGTGGTCCTCGATCGGCTCGCCTTCGAGCCAGTGGGCGACCATGGGGTAGCTCGCGAACACCCGGTTCCAGGTGTCGAAGTCGCGGATCGCCCGCAGCGGGGCGTCGTGGCCCGCGGTGACGAGCGCGACGCACCAGGTGCCGTTGTCGGCAGGGAGCGTCAGCGTCGAGACCGACTCGTAGTGCTGCAGCGGCGGGCCGAAGGCGACCGGCGTCGAGCCGTCGGGGGAGCGGAGGTGGCGGCCGTAGTAGGCGAACCCGAGGTCGTCGACCTCGTCGTCGGGCTCGGCGGCACCGATGACCTCGAGCCACCTGAGGCACGGGGACCTCCGACCGGACACGTCGATCACGAGGTCGGCCCGCAGCTCGGTGCCGTCCTCGGTGTGCACCCCGGTCACGCGGGGGACCCCGCCGGGACCGGCTTCGGCGAGCAGGCCCGCCACGGCCACGCCGCGCCGAACGTCGAGCTCCGCGGCCACGACCGCGTTGGCCACCGCCGCCTCGACCACGGGCCGGCGGCCGGTGAGGGCCACGAGCTCGTCGTCGCCCTCGCGCTTCCCGCCGGTCATCTCCTCGGGGATCGACTCGACCATGTGGAGCGGCAGCGCCCCGGCGTCTCGTATGGCCTGCGACACGTCGGGCAGGTGCTCGTCGAGCTGCTGGCGGAACTTCGGCTGGAAGTAGTGGGGGAGCCGGAACTGGTTGATGCCGCGGCGCTCCCAGTCGGCCCACGCATCGCGGGGGTCGGCCGGCGGTGGCGCCGGGTCACGCTCGAGCACGGTGACGTCGTGGCCGTCACGTTGCAGCAGCAGTCCGGTGCACATCCCGACCATCCCGCCACCGACGATCACCACTCGCGCCATCGTGCGCTCCTCTCGCCCGCCCGACGCCTCGGGCACCCAGCGCGGAGCGTAGCCAGCGGGACGCTCGGGAGCGCCGACGAACCAAGTTGTGCATGACTATGCAGAGCTGCGTATAGTCGCCGGATGACCAAGGTCGGCATCATCGGGGCGTCGGGGTTCACCGGCGCGGAGCTGTTGCGGCTCTGCGCCGACCATCCGGACCTCGACGTGCGCTTCGCCACGGGCGACACGCAGGTGGGCGCTCGGGTCGCCGAGCTCTACCCCTCGCTGCTCGCGCGCTGGCCCGACCTGGTGCTGCAGCCCTTCTCGCCGGAGCTCGTCGACGACGTCGACCTCGTGTTCCTGGGCCTGCCCCACGGCGCGTCGCAGGCGATCGTGCCGCAGATCATCGACCGCGTCGCCCACGTGGTCGACCTCAGCGCCGACTTCCGGCTCCACGACCCGGCCCTCTACCCCAAGTGGTACGGCGCCGAGCACCAGGCCCCGGAGCTCCTCGAGCGCTTCGTGTACGGGCTGCCGGAGCTGTTCCACGACGAGGTCGCCGGGGCCCAGCACATCGCCGTCCCCGGCTGCTATCCCACCGCGGGGTCGCTCGCCCTGGCGCCACTCGTGCGGGCGGGCCTGGTGTCGACCGAGGGCCTCATCGTCGACGCCGCGAGCGGGGTGTCGGGCGCGGGCCGGGCGGCGAAGCCCACCACCTCGTTCTGTGCGGTCGACGAGGACTTCATGGCCTACGGGCTCGAAGGCCACCGGCACACCCCCGAGCTCGACCAGAACCTCGGCGCCACGGTGCGCTTCACCCCGCACCTCGTCCCCATGAACCGGGGCATCCTGGCCACCTGCTACGCCCGGCCCACCGGCGCCACGTCCACGGCCGAGCTGCTCGCGGCCCTGCGCGAGGCCTACGGAGACGCCCCCTTCGTGGTCGTCCGCACCGACTCGCCCAACACCAAGGCCACCCTCGGTGCCAACACCGCGCACGTCACCGCGCTGCTCGACGAGCGCACCGGCTACGTGGTCGCGCTGTGCGCCCTCGACAACCTGGTGAAGGGTGCCTCGGGCCAGGCCATCCAGTGCGCCAACCTCATCTGCGGCCTCGACGAGACGTTCGGCCTGCCCAGCATCGGGCTGATGCCGTGAGCGTCACCGCCGCCAAGGGCTTCGTCGCCGCGGGCGTGTCGGCCGGCATCAAGGCCTCCGGCGATCCCGACCTCTCGCTCGTGGCCACCGCGTCGGGTGAGCCCGTGCCCGCCGCGGCCGTGTTCACGTCGAACAAGATGACCGCGGCGCCGGTGCTGACCTCGCACGCGCACCTCACGGCCACGGGGGGCCACGCCGCGGCGGTCATCCTCAACAGCGGCAACGCCAACGCGGCCAACGGCACGGTCGGGCGCGAGCACGCCGAGCGCATGACCGAGGCCGTGGCCAACCACCTCCACCTCTCGGCCGAGGACGTCCTGGTGTGCTCCACCGGGCTCATCGGCATCCCCCTCCCGGTCGAGCTCATCGAGAACGCCGTGCCCGCGCTGCTCGCGGCCCGAGCCGACGGCCCCGAGGCGGGTGCCGCGGCCGCCGAGGCCATCCGCACCACCGACACCGCCCGCAAGGAGGCGGCGGCCCGCGCCGGCGCGGCAACCGTCGGCGGCATGGCCAAGGGCGCGGCGATGCTGGCGCCGAACATGGCCACGATGCTGGCGGTGCTCACCACCGACGCCGACGTCGATCCGGGCACGCTCAAGCGGCTGCTCGCTGGGGGGGTCGACGGGTCGTTCAACGTGCTCACCACCGACGGCTGCACGTCGACCAACGACACCGTCATCATCCTGGCCAGCGGTGTCGCCGGGCCGGTCAGCGACGACGCGCTCGGCGCGGCCATCGCCGAGGTGTGCGGCTCGCTCGCAGCGCAGATGGCCGGCGATGCCGAGGGCGCCACCAAGGTGGTGCGGCTCGAGGTCACCGGTGCGGCAACCGACGCCGAGGCGGCCACGGCGGCGCGCAAGATCGCCGAGAGCCAGCTGGTCAAGTGCTCGTGGTATGGCCTCGACCCCTACTGGGGGCGGTTGGCCAGCGAGGCGGGGAGCGCCGGCGTCACCTTCGAGCAGCAGCTGGTGTCGGTCGCCTACGGCGGGGTCACGGTGGCTGCCGGGGGCGTGGGCGTCGAGCACGACGCCGACGCCGTGGCCGCCCACCTGGCCGGCCGCCACCTCGATGTCGTCGTCGACCTCGGGCTCGGCGCCGGGCGCGCCCACGTCCTCACCAACGACCTCACGCACGCCTACATCGACGAGAACATGGGGACCTCCTGATGACCGCCAGGTTCGCCGCCGGGGCCGTCGCCAAGACCGACGTGCTCGTCGAGGCCCTGCCCTACATCCAGCGCTTCCGCAACGCCACGGTGGTGGTCAAGTACGGCGGCAACGCCATGACCGACGCCGGGCTCGCGGCCCGCTTCGCCGAGGACATCGTGCTCATGCGTGCCGTCGGTATGCGTCCCGTGGTGGTGCACGGCGGTGGCCCGCAGATCGGCGACCTCATGGCCCGGCTCGGGAAGGAGTCCGAGTTCCGCGACGGCCTGCGCGTCACCGACGCCGAGACGCTCGACATCGCCCGCATGGTCCTCGTCGGCAAGGTGAACCGCGACGTGGTGTCGGCCCTCAACGGGCACGGGCCGCTGGCCGTGGGCCTGAGCGGCGAGGACGCCGGGCTCATCCGCGCCGAGGAGCGCGACCCTGCGCTCGGCTTCGTGGGCGACATCACGTCCATCAACCCCGCCATCGTCGAGCGCCTCCTCACCGAGGACCTGGTGCCCGTCATCTCCACCATCGGGGCCAGCGCCGACGGACAGGCATACAACATCAACGCCGACACCGTGGCCAGTGCCATCGCCGTGGCGCTCCGCGCCGAGAAGATCGTCTACCTCACCGACGTGGAGGGCCTGCTGGCCGACGTCGACGACCCCGACTCCCTGATCTCCACCACCACGGCCGCCGAGCTGCAGGCCATGGTCGACAGCGGCAGCCTGTCCGGCGGCATGATCCCCAAGGTCGAGGCGTGCATCGAGGCGGTGGTGGCGGGCGTCCGCTCGGCCCACATCCTCGACGGCCGCGTGCCGCACGTGCTGCTGCTCGAGCTCTTCACCGACTCCGGCATCGGCACCATGGTGCAGGTCGACGACGCCGTCGAGCCCGAGGCCGATGCAGATGCCTGAGCACGCGGTCACCCTCCCCGACGGCCCGCTCATGAACACCTATGCGGCGCCCACGGTCGAGTTCGTGCACGGTCTCGGCTCGGTGCTGTTCGACGCCGACGGGCGGCGCTACCTCGACTTCCTGGGGGGCCTGGCCGTCACGTCGCTCGGTCACGCCCATCCGCAGGTGGCCGACGCGCTCGGACGACAGGCCCGCAAGCTGCTGCACGTCTCGAACCTGTTCGCCAACGAGCACAACGGCCCGCTGGCGGCCACGCTCGACCGGCTCCTGGGCGGCGGCGGCAAGGTCTTCTTCGCCAACTCCGGGGCCGAGGCCAACGAGGCCGCGCTGAAGCTCGCCCGCAAGTGGGGCGGCCACGG
>JADGOP010000141.1 GCA_017882935.1 Actinomycetota bacterium | reverse complement strand
CGCTGCGGGTCTTCGAGCCGCGCTACGTGGCGATGCTCTCGGCGGTGCTCGGGGAGACGGAGCGCGAGTTCGGGGTGGTGCTGATCGAGCGCGGCTCTGAGGTGGGCGGTGGCGACGTGCGGTTCGGGGTGGGCACGGTGGCGCGGATCGCCTCGGTGGAGATCACCGAGGGGTCGATCGTGTTGCTCGCGACAGGTGCCGCACGGTTCGAGGTGGTGCGCTGGCTGGCCGATGACCCGTTCCCGCGGGCGCAGGTGCGCGAGCTCGACGCGTTGGAGCTCGATGCGCCCACCGTCTCCGCGCTCGCCGCGGCCGAGGCTCTGGTGCGCGCGACCATTACCAGGGCGAGCGAGTTCGTCGAGCTCCCCTGGTCAGCCGACATTGCGTTGTCCGAGGAGTCGGCCGAACGCATCTGGCAGGTTGCCGGCATCGCACCGCTCGGCTCGCTGGACCAGTTCGCGCTGCTGGGCTCGAGGACCGCCACGGAGCTGCTCGCCAGGCTGGTGGAGGAGACGCAGGCGGCGGACGCCCGCTTCACCGCCAGGTGGGCAGACGACCAGCAGGAGGACGGCGACCTCCCTCAGTGACCGCTCAGCCGACTACGTCCAGGTCGGGAGAACAGAATCGGGTTCAACAGCTACAAACAAAGACTTCTGGCCTTCGGTGAACCAGGTGCCATCGCCCTCCGCCTCCTTCAGGGAAGCCACTAGTGCGATTGTCTCAATTCTGGCGACTGGTGGCCGCCGGACGCACCACGTGTCCGGCGGCCGGCGCCCCACTACGATGGAGGGGTGGACGAGACCGGCGCAGCGGTGAGGGCAACCGCACCCGTCCGCCCCGGCGCGCCGGCGGCGGAGAGGCACTGGTGGGCCGGCCACGAGGACGCCCTCCCCGACGGGCTGGAGTGGCTGTCGGCCCGTGAGCGCGCCCGGCTCGACGCCATGCGTTTCACCAAGCGGCGCAACGAGTACCTGCTGCGTCGGTGGGTGGGTAAGCGGACCGTGGCGGCCCGGGTCGGGCTGGACACCGACCCGGCCTCGCTCGCCCGGATCGAGTTGCTCAACTGGATGACCGGGGCCCCCTACGTCGCGCTCGAGGGCGTGGTCGCGCCGTGGGAGATCTCGCTGTCCGACCGGGCGGGGTGCGCCGTCGCCGTCATCGGTGCCACCGGCTCGGGTGCCGGGGCGTTGGGCATCGACCTCGAGATCGTCGAACCACGCAGCGAGGGGTTCGTGACCGACTTCCTCACGCGAGCGGAGCAGGACTGGGTCAGGGGCCCGGCTGCGGCAGACCCCGGGCTCGGTCGGGACGCGGCCGCGAACCTGGTGTGGTCGGCAAAGGAGGCGGCGCTCAAGGTGCTGCGCCTGGGGCTTCGCGCGGACACCCGCTCGGTGGAGATCACCGTGGGGTCAGACCTTCTCGGTGACGGGTGGGCACGGTTCACCGCAGCCCGGCACGGCGGCCCGGTCATGCCCGGGTGGTGGCGCCGAGACGGGGTCTACCTGCTGACCGTCGCCGCCCAGGACGACCTGGACCCGCCGACGGTTCTCCCAGGTGCCACGGACGTGGCCGTGGCGACGCCGGTGCACAGCTGGGTCGGCAGACCGCTCGTCACCCCGGGGGAGTAGCCACGGGGGTCCGCTCCGGGGTGCGCGACATGCCCCGCTCGAGCGCATCGACGACGTACGGGCGCAGCGTCGACGCCGGGATGATGCGGTCCACCGACCCGACTCGCAGGGCGCGCTCGATGGTGTGGATGGCGTCGAACTCGTCGGCGACGTCGTGCAGCTTCTGCGAGCGCACCTCCTCCACGACCCTGGCCGCTCTGGCCCGCAGCGCGGCCGCCTGAGGACCGCCTGCCGACGCCGCCTCCGCTCGGGCGCTCTCGACCCTCGGGTCGCGCTCGACCCGCCGCTTGACCTCACGGGCGAACACGGTCGCGGCGGCCGGGGCACCGCCGATCACCGAGGCGAAGGACCCCTCCACCGCAGCGATCTCCATCGTCTCGGTGAGGGCCTTTGAGAACACCACGAAGGCACCGCCGTGGTACCGCGAGACGACGACGAAGACGATGGGACCCTCGAAGTTCGTCACCCCACGGCCGATCTCGGCGCCGTACTCGAGCTGCCATTGCCGCATCGACTCCGGCGACCCGTCGAAACCCGACAGGTTGGCGAGCACGACCAGCGGGCGGTTCCCGCTCGCCGCGTTGACCGCCCGGGCGATCTTGCGCGAGGCCTGTGGGAAGAGCGTGCCCGACGTCCATGCGGGGGGGCCGTAGGAGGGGACGAACCCCGCGCGCCGAACCGTGTGCGACTCGATGCCGATCATGCACACCGGGATGCCGCCGACGGTGGCGTCCCACACGATCGCCGTGTCGGCGTCCTGCCACTGGCGCCATCGCTCGAGGGGTTCGACGTCCTGGTCGGCGACGGCGCGCATCACCGACCGCATGTCGAACGGCAGCTTGCGCTCGGGGTTGGTGCCGGCGTCGAAGACGTCGCCCACCGTCGTGAACCCCGACTCGGGCAGGCGCGCGTGCGGGGAGGTGCGCACGTCGCGATCCACCGGGTCGTTCGTCGGCCGACGCCGCGGGAAGCGCTCGCCCGGCACGGCGTAGGTGAAGTCGTAGTGCCGAAGCAGCAGTGTGCATGCCTCCGGGAAGCTGGGCGCCCAGTACTGGGCCTGCCCGTTCGGCCCCATGATCCGGTCGAAGCCGCCGATGCCCTGGTTGTCGTCCGCCGATACCGCACCGGAGAAGTCGAGGGCCTGCTTGCCGGTCAGGACCATCGTGCTCGCCGGGGTCATGACCAGGATGCCCTTGGTGTGCATGAGCATCGTCGCCTCCGCGTTCCAGTACGGCTGTCCGCCGACGGTGATCCCGGTGATGACGATGTTCACCTCGCCGCCCGCCTGGGTGAACTCGATGAGCCGGCGCAGGGTCAGCGCGATCCAGTCCATGTTCTCCGTGCCGGAGTCCAGGGCGATGAGCGCGCCGGACGACACGGCGTACCACTCCACCGGGATGCCGCGGTCGAGCGCGAGGGCGAGCGCGGCATTGACCCGCCGGCACTCGGGCTCGGCCAGGTTGCCCAGGCCTTGGGTGGGGTCCGCCAGCAGAGCCACCCGGGTCATGCCGTCGGGGTGCACGCCGGTACGACTGGTGAGCAGCCCGACGACGAGGTGCGCCGTGTTTCCCCCCGGCAACCGGTCGACCGGCACGAGGTCGTCGTCGGCGCCGAGGTCGAGCTCCTGGAAGCTGCCCGGCGGGAAGGGCGAGGCGTCGCCCTCGGCCGGAGTGAGCATCCGGACGATCTCGTAGGGGTAGGGGCTGCCGAAGCGGGCCGCGGTGAGCACCTTCTGCGCGTACGGCGTCAAGGGTCGGACGGGGTTCGGCCCGGGCTCCTGCATCCGGATCGTCGGTCCACCGGCGCCGAGCCCTTCGAGGACGACGATCCGGTCCATGAGCACCTGCTGGCCCAGGCCGTCGGTGTCCGGGACGCTGACGTGCAGGACGACCTTCTCCAGGCTGGCGCCGCGGGCCAGGCCCTCGTAGGTCATCGCGAGGTCGTGCCACTCGTCCCGGGGGATGTTCCACGGGGGTCGCACCCAGACGACGAGCCGGTTCGCGGTCGGCCGCTCGCGGGCGGGGTAGCGGGCCATGGCACTGCGCATGGCTGCCAGGGCTGCGAGGCCGCTGCGCCCGAGCCGCGGATAGGTGACGCGGCCGGTGTCCGGATCGTGTACGGCGGTGAGGTCGCGGACCTCGGCGAGGGCGAAGAGCCGGTGGTCTCGCGGGTTGTCCTTGGCAACGCCGTCGAAGACATAGACGTCCTCGGGGGAGGGGAGCCGGGTGAGCTCGAAGTTCGACAGCCGCCACAGGTCGAGGCGCTTGCCCAGCATCGGGTGGAGGTTGCGGTAGATCGTGTCCTCCACGAAGTCGGAACCGGCTGGATCCGAGCGGAAGGTCACGTGCTGGGTGCGGCCCCGCTCCGGCCCACCGCCCTCGAGCCAGGTGATGGTGAGGTCGATCCGGTGCAGGGGCCGACCGAAGTCGCACTCGGCGAGCAGGTTGGCGGCCTCCTTGGCAGTCACCTCCACCTCTGGCCGGGGACCCGGACGCCACATCACGAGGTCGAGGACGACGTCCCTGTCGCGGGCGTTCTCGGCGAGGTGCGCAGCGATGACGCGGGATGCCGTCGGGAGGTCGTCCACCGGTAGGTAGCCGACGGTGACATGGATCTGCAGGTCGTCGTGCTCGTACTGGGCGTAGCCGAGGTCCAACCCGTCGCGGGTGGCGAAGCCCAGCCCGTGCAGGTCCCGCATCCGGTAGAACCGCCGCAGGTAGGTCTCGAGCACCGCCCGGCGGAACGCCGTCCCGCCCGGGTCCGCGTCGGCCCCCGCGCCGAGCCAGGCGCCGAGCAGCAGCGAGCGCATGGGCTGGGGGCACCAGACGAGCCTGCCGATCCGGTCGGCGCGCGCGGGTCCGTTCGGTTTGGCGGCCAGCTCGGCGAGGTGGCCGCGCATCTCCGCCTCGGTCTCGGCGACGACCCGGCTGAGGACCGGCTCGTCGAACCAGTGGTAGAGCACGTCGCGCGCCGCGTCGGTCACCGACGGCTGCCGGCCCTGGGTCGCACTGACCAGCCGCTCGAGCCGGGCCCGGTCGGCGGCCGTCGCCCTCGTGGACAGTTCGCCGGCGAACTGCAACCGCCGACCCAGCACCTCGGTGACGAGATCGGCCAGCTCCGGAACCCGGGAGAAGGACCGGAACAACCAGAACGTGGCCCGCTCCAGCCAGGCCCGGTCGCCCAGGCCATCGACGCCGTACCGGGTGAGCACGCGCTCGAGCCGCCGCCGGTAGCTCGCCGTGAGGCCGGCTCGGTCCGCGTCGAGCCACCTGAGGAACTCGAGCACGTACTCCTGGGTGCTCGCCTGGTCGTCGAGGTCCGGGTCGCCGAGGGCCTCTGCCTCGGTGCGTGGGCGGTAGAGGACGCCGATGTCCGCGAAGAGGTCGAGGAACGCGTCCTCGCGGCCAAGGAGGTCCGGGTCGGCCGGGTCCCGGTCCTCGATCCGGCTCCGGTAGGCGGTCCGCAGGTCGTTGACCGCCCCGGGGTCCAGGTCGAAGCCGAGCAGGTATGCCGTGAGGTCGTCGAAGACGTCCGGCGGCGGTGCGTCGTCCTCGACGACGAGCGCGGCGAGGTCGACGCCGCGGTCGAGCGTCTGGCCAGGCAGGTCCGGCATCAGGCGGGACATCTCGGTGGACTTGATCCGAAGCAGCGGGTCACCCTGCTCGACCTGCTGGTTCGGGAGCACCGCGAGCGCGGTCACGTGACCGTCCAGAGGCGCGGTGAGGGTGCTCACCATCTTCATCGACTCGAGGCTCGCGACCGGCTGGCCGGCGCTCACCCGCTCACCCACGGCGACGAGCAGCGAGCTGACCAGGGCGGGCGCCGGCGCGCGCACCACGACGCCGTCCTCGCGAGTCACCGTGTGGGCGATGCCGTCGATCTCGAGGCGGATGGCCTCGTCCTCGGTCACCACGACCACGCGTCGGATTCGACCGGCCACGAGCACCCGCCGCTCGTAGCGGCTCAGGGTGTCCACCACGACGTCGAACCGGGCTCCGCAGTGGACCCGGAATCGGTCCGGTGCGGTGCGGTCCACCCGCAGGCGGTGCCGACCGCCGCGGTAGCCGAGGTCGATCGCCACGCCGATGCGCTCCGGATGCGCGGGGCGGCCCCGCTCAGCGCTGGCGCGGAACGACCGCTGGGCCAGGGCGAGGTCGGCCTCGTAGACCTCGATCGCGGCGAGGACGACGGCCACCGGGTCGGAGGCGGGCACCAGCGCGCCGGAGGCGAGCTGCGCGGAGTACCACCGCGGTGCCGGCGGGCCCTCGAGCACGGTCGGCGCCCCCAGGACGGCGATGAGACCGGTGCGGTTGGTCGCACCGCCCGAGAGCACCACGCTCGTGCGCTCCAGGGCCAGACGGAGCCGCTCGATCGCCTGACTGCGGTCGTGTCCCCAGGACGTCAGGGTCGCGACGACAGGGTCGAGCCGGGCGTCGACGACGTCACCGACCCGCAGGCCCGCGTCGACCCGCACGCCGGTCCCGACCGGGAGCGACATGAGCTCGACGCGACCACCTGTGGCGGCGTACCCGCGGTCGGGGTCGTGAGCGAGCAGCCGCGCCTCGATGGTCCAGCCCTCGCCCTTCGGCGCTGTGGGGGGAAGGGCCTCGCCGAGGTCGGCGCGCAGGCGCATGAGGAGGATGCCGACCCCGGTGCGCTCCTCGACCCCGGCGTGGGTGGCGCGGCCGTCGGTGTCGACCTCGGTGACGGCGAAGGTGCCGTCCTGGTCGAGCGCGAAGTGGACGACCGCGCCGCCCCGGTACGCCGCGTGCTCCAGGAGCGCGACCGCGGCCGCCTCCATCGCCCCGGCGGTGTCGTCGGGTATCCCGGTGGCGGGCAGTTCCGCGAGAGCAGCCCACGGGCC
>JADGOP010000005.1 GCA_017882935.1 Actinomycetota bacterium | reverse complement strand
TCGAGGTGCTCGATGATCTGGCGACGCCGCTCGGAGAACTCCATGATCACGGAGCGGTCGATGCCGGCGATGTCGGCCGTCCCCTTCTCGACGGGTGTCCACCCGACGCCCAGCTTCTCGGTCAGCTCGTGGCGGAGGTGGGCCTGATAGAGGTGGCCGGCGGTCTTGGCGTGGCGGTAGAGCATGCGGCCGTCGAGCGTCCGCCACTGGTCATCGGAGCCCTTCGCCATGTTGGCCACCAGGACGTGCGTGTGGAGGTGTGGGTCGCCGGTACGGCTGGTGCGATGCCGGAACATGGCGGCGACGAAGCCGTCGACCGGCTCGCTGCGCATGCCGCCGCGGCCGAGTCGGGTTCGGGCAGCCGTGCCCTCGAGGTAGCGAAGGGCCTCGTCGACCGCCGCGTCGTGCGCCTGGCGAACAGTGCGTGACGTGTCGGCATCGCCAAACGCGAACAGGAGCGACACCGACTTCGGTGCCCGCCAGCAGAGGTCAAAGCCCGTGACCGTCCGGTTCGTGAAGCGGCCGAGCGGCCGGCCGGTCTCGGGATCGAGGCCGGCCCACAGCGCCTGCAGGTCCTCGGAGGAGACCTCGCCTTCGAGCCCGAGGTCGATGCCGGCAGCGGTGCCACCCCACCGGCCGGGCGCCTCACCGACGCCGCGGTAGTACTCGTCGATGCCCTGGGCGACGGCTTGCACGTAGTAGCCCTCGCCGCCACCGGAGATCGCGCTGATGCCGAGCACGGCTCAGCCCCGATCCGTGTCATGCCAGAGCGTGTCCGGTCTGGCCGGGTCAGGTCGGGACCTTGCTCGGCCGTGCGCCCCGGCCGTGTCCCGCCGATCCGGGTCCGTTCGCGACGGGCGCGGCGCCGCACCACGGTGCAAGTCTGTGGACGTTGGACTGCTTGGTGGTGGCGGCAGATGCCGTAGGTCCGGTGTGCTGGTCCCACCGGACATGGCCACAGCGGACGCGAGCGACTGCCCACGCGTTGGCGGTCCCGATGGGTCGAGCGGCGGTACTCGCTGTGTGTGCGTCGGTGAGTTGCCCGGTGAGTTGCTCGGTGAGTTGCTCGGTGTGTTGCTCGGTGTGTTGCTCGGCCCCGCGTCGGCGGACGGGAGGCGCAGGCCGGCGGCGCGCAGGTCGACGCAGTAGTGCACGCTGACGAAGCGACCCGAGAAGTCGTCACGCTCCTCGAGCCGCTCGATCAGCCCGGCACCTGAGAGGTTCCGAAGCGCCCGAGCCATCGCGTCCTTCGACCGGCCGAGGCGATCGGCCAACGTACGGACGCTGAGCTTCGACACGGCCACGCCGTCGACGATGTGGGCACTCATGGCCAACTCCTCGAGCACGAGCCAGGCCGTCGGCTCGAGTGTCGAGCGCAACTCCACTGCCCGGTCGGTGAGGATCAGGACCACACCGGGCACTCGGCCGGCGCTCCTTCGGCGGCCCGCCACGTCGCAGCGCCGGCGATGAGCTCCCGGAGCTTGTCCCGCGGCGCCCGCAGGCTGCGTGCGACCCGGATGCACGGCAGACCCTCTCTCCCGCCGGTCAGCTCGAAGCGCTTGGCCTCGGCGTAGGCCGTGGTGCGGCTGATCCGCAGCAGCTTCGCCGCCTCCGGAATGGTCAACAACTCGGGGCAATCGTCCAACGTCATGCGTGAAACTCCTCGGGTCGGAGGCCGTGTGTGGCCCATTACCTCTTCACCGACCCGGCTCGGCCCATCTCGTGACGTCGCGACGGACCCGAAGTCAGATCGGATCGGGAGAGACGGTCCGAATTGATCGCCTCTGGTACCTAACGCACCCTCCAGAAGCGGTTCCGTTACGAGATTTTTCAGATTCGCCACGGACCAGCACCTTCGCGACGGCGTCCGCGCTGCCAGATTTCGACACCCGATCGCCGAGCCGGCAGCCAGGAGCCGCTTGGCGATACAGCGATCGACCGGCATAGTTGAGGTCGCCCGCGGCACTAGCTGCGGGAAGTGGACCCGGCTTTCTCCCCCGGATGAGGAGCGGCCGGGTTCTGCGCGTGTGGCCCTCGCCGCGGCAGCGTGATCGGCCTCGGCGGGGCACCCGTCGCGGCGCCAGCGATCAGATGTAGTCGCCCGCCGCAAACGACCTCGCCGCCCGCAAGACCTCCTGCTCACGACCTTGTGCGAGGAGGTCCGACGGGCGTTGGCCACCGAGCAGCCGGTTGGGCGCCGACAGCCGCTGGGCGATTCCGAGCGCTGCCAGCGAGGTGCTGAGCACCTCCTCGAGCTCGCTCATGCCGCTCCAATCCGACGTGGCCACAATACGCTCGGGTCTACCCTTGTGCGGCGAGGAGGATCCATGCGTTTCGAACGAATCACGATCGAGTCCGCCAAGATGGGCGGCGCGCCATGCATCCGGGGCCTCCGCATTCCCGTCGCGACGGTCGTGGGGATGGTGGCGGAGGGAATGTCCACCGACGAGATCCTCGCCGACTACCCCGACCTCGAGGCGGCAGACGTACGCGCCGCTCTCGAGTACGCAGCCGAAGCGGTGCGCGAACGTGAGCTCCCGCTGCGTCGCGGGGCGTGAAGTTCCTCCTCGATGAGGGGATGTCGCCAAGAATCGTCGAGCTGCTGGTCGTCGCCGGACACGAGGCAGCCCACGTCCGGACCCTCGGACTGAGCAGCGCACCGGACCCCGTCGTTCTCGACAAGGCCGCTGAGACGGGAAGCGTGCTGCTCACGCTCGACACCGATTTCGGGGCCCTCATCGCCCACAGTCATTCGGTCCTGCCCAGCGTGGTGCTCTTTCGTGGCGAGGTCACTCGTCGTCCAGAGCGCCAAGCGGCCCTCCTCCTCGCCAACCTCGACCAGTTCGAAGACAGCCTCCGTGAAGGGGCACTCGTGGTCATCGGAGACGAGCGAGTGCGAGTGCGTCAGCTCCCCATTCCTCCGGACTGAGCGCTCACCGAGCGGACCGCGAGGCTCTCAGCGAACCCGCTGCATGCCAGACATTGCGTGCTACGACGTCGACCTGGAACGTCGCCACGAGACGACGTCCTTGCGGAGCCAGAGCCGGGTGCGACCGGCGCCGCGCTCGATGACGGGCCTCGGGAAGTCGTCGTACCGGTGCAGGTAGGTGCTCACCGAGTTCCGGTGCGACAGGCCCAGGAGCTCGGCCACCTCCTGGGCGTCGACGAGATCCTCGGTGCGGACGGTCGGGGTCACGATCCGGAGTCTACGAACGTTGACACGCTCGGCCGGCATTCCTAGTCTACGTACGTAAACAGTGGCTCCGACGGTGCGTGAACACCGCCGGAGCCGGCCACCACCCTGTTCAGGAGGTAGTGACATGGCCAAGGTATCGAAGGGAGCGCGTCCACTCGCCGATCGCGTTGCCGACCTCGAGCGTCAGGTGCGGTCGCTAAGCGAGGAGCTCCAGACGCGCCGGGTCGTAGTGACGGACGAGCGCAACCGTCCAGTAGTGGTAGTTGAGGCAAGTGCCGACTCCGGTCTGGCCGTCCTTCGCGGGCGAAGCTCGGAGATCCGCATCGACGCCGGCACGCAGGGTCACCCGGTACTCGACGTGCTCAGCGGGGCCGGAGCCGACGGCGTCGGGATCCATCTCTACGCCGACAACCGTGACGACGCCGTCGGAATCGCCGGGAGCCGCGGTGGAGACGTGACGCTGGACAAACCGCTCTGACCGCCCGGCATCGTCGGCAACGATGGGCGCATGCACGGGAAAACGATGATTTACGAGCAGTGGTTGGCCGATGGGGTCCTCCTCGCCGAAATCGGCGCTGCGCTCGTTGAGCAGCCGACAGAGCTGAACGTCCGGTTGCCGCGTGCCCTGGCTGACGCTGCCGTCTCGGCGTGGCAACGCGACGACGAACGACTCGAGGACGCGGTCGAGACGAAGGAGCAGCGAACAGTGCGGCACCGGGCCGTCTCGCTGGCACTTATCGGCGAGGCCCTTGAGGACAGTGGACGCGAGGAGGGCAACGAGGTGATCGTGAAGCTCGACGCCTGGTTCATTGGCGACGCCCTGCGCGCTCATGACGACCTCGACGAAGACGAGGGCGCTCAGGCGCTCACGGGCCCCGACGTGGCGGTGATGCCTGGCGACAGGGGGGCCGAGCAGCTGAGCCACCTCCTTCACTTCGCCCTCGTCGAGATTCGTTCGAGTGTCTACGCGGGCGACAACGAGCGGGCCCGCAAACTGGCGGATGCGTTCCACAACTCTCCGTCCGCGTTCCGCACCGGCGACTTCCGCGCTGTCACTGCCGACGCTGCCGCCCGCCTGCAACGCCACGGCGTCGACCTCGAACTGATGCCGCTATCGACCTGGGACGTGTAGCGGTCGGCCCCACAACCGACCGACGGTTAGTCGCCCGCGTCGAGCTCACGTCGAGCCCGCCAACGTCGCACATCATGCATGCCACGAATGACGAGGATGACCGCCATCGCCGCCAGATAGGCGGCTCCAAAGATCAGCACCCCATTCATCGCCCAGCTGTGCTGCGACACGACCTGGCGGCCGCGTTCTCGTCGTAGGTAGAGCAACGCCGCGAGGCCACACGCGAGCGTGGCGACGAACGCGCCACCAGCGGCCACGCGAAGGGCCAGGGGTATCGACTGGTCGCGGATGATTGGCGGCGGCTTGTCGCTCCCCGGACTCGGCATCTGCTGTCACTCGGCCTTCCAGTGCTCGGAACGGGACAGCAGCCGGTCCCACGCATCGGCGGCGTGGGGGACGGAGTCGCGGACCGGATGGCGGTAGATATCGCTGGTGCGCGTGTCGGCGTGGCCAGCGACCTCGGAGACCTTGACCATGTCGCTCAGCTCGTCGGCGAGCAGCGACATGCACGAGTGGCGCAGCTCGTAGGTGGTCCAGTCCTCGCCGAAGCCGGCATCGGCGCACATTTTCCGCAGCGCCCGGCGCATGTTCCTCGGCGACATCGGGGTGCCGTTCTTCGTCGGGAACACCAGGCCGTCGGGGTCGTAGAGGCCGAGCAGTTTCTGCTCGTCGCGGTGCTGAAGCAAGGCGGCGACGTTGAGCGGGTGGAGATCGAGCCGGCGCTTGCTCCCCTCGGTCTTCGGCACGGCCTGGCCCACGTACTTGTCGCCGACCCGGGCGGCGCGCTCCATCACCGCAACCGTCGGCGGCTCCGAGTCGAGGTCGACGAACGGCCACCGCAAGCCGGCGAGCTCCCCAGGCCGGAGGCCGCTCATCAGGCCCGTCAGCCACATTGCCGGCCGGGTGCTCTCGGGGATCACCTCGAACACCATCTTCTCGGCCTGCTCCCGAGTCAGGCTCTTGCGCTTCTTCGACGGCACGACCTCCGGCAGCATCACGTCGGGCGCGACGTTGCGCGAGATCGTGCGGGCCCGGAGTGCGTGCTGGCACGCCTGGTTCAGGTAGTTCCACGCATGGGTGACCGTGCTCGTGGCGTACCCACGGTCGGCCATCCCTTGGAACAGCGCCTCGAGGTCCTCGGCACTGGTGCGGTCGACCCGCCGGCCGCCGATCGCCGGCCGGATGTTGGTGCCGAGCACCTGCCGGGCACTGGCGATGGTGTTCGGGCTCTTCTTCCGCGCGTGCCGCGAGGTCCGCGAGGGCGCTACGTTCGGGCTCCCTGCCTCGAACCAGGCGTCGAGAACCTCGTCGAAGGTGACCAGCCGCGCTCGGCTCGGCGCCGCCTCCAGGCCTTCGTCCCGGTTGGCCAACAGCCGGTCTAGGTCGGCTAACGCATCCGACTTCGAGACCCGCTCGATCTTGCGACGGGTGCCGTCGGGGAAGCGCACCCACGCCATCCACCGTTGCTTCTGCTCGTTCCATCGCACCGTCGGGCGCTGCGCCATGAAGAACCTCCGACGTAGCCGGGAATCAAAAGGCTACGTTAGATTGGCTACGTCGGGCAACGATGTTGCGATGACGCAAGAGTCACAACGCTGTGATCTGCGCTTCTTCGGTGGAGACGATGGGAATCGAACCCACGACCCCCTGCTTGCAAAGCAGGTGCTCTAGCCAACTGAGCTACGTCCCCGGGGCGTGCCGGTGGTGCGGCGGAAACCCGGCAGGGGGCCGAGGATACAAGGCCGCCCGCGGTGCGGAGCGAGTCAGGGTGGTCAGCGCCCCCGCACCCGGTAGACGACGTAGGGCTTGCCGGCCGCTTCGAGCGCACCGAGGCGAGCGACGTCGGCGGGGTCGGCGCCCCGCTTGATCAGCACCCGCTGGAAGTCGGCCGACGACGACACCGCGAGGGGGTCCGGTGACGGTGGCTGGTGGAGCTGGGCGCGGACCCGGTCGGACAGCTCGCTGGCGGTGGCCCGGTCCTGCGGCGAGAGCGGGTCGTAGCTGGCCAGCACCTCGGCGCCGGCAGGGAGCGTCGCCCGCAACGCCGGGGTGAGCGGCGCGGTGACCACGGTCAGCCGGTCGGGGATGCGGCCCGGTGCGACGACGCGCCACGCCCCGACAGCAGGGTCGAGCGTCCGTGACGACGGCAGGAAGACCGAGTACCCGTGCTGGCGGAGAGCCACGAAGAGGCCGATGCCCGCCTCCTGGAGCCCGGTCGTGTCGTCGATCGTCATCAGGTAGCGGTCGCCCCGCCGCAGCTCGGGTCGCACCTGCGCCTGCAGCGACGAGACGGCCGACGAGAACTGGGGGAACGGCGGCTTGACCGGCACCGCCCCGGCGCTCGTGACCGACACCAGCACCACGCCCCCCACCACCAGCAGGCCCGCCAGCACGGGCGACCACCGGGCCACCGGCTCGGCAGCCCGACCACCGGTGCTGCCCCCTGCGGCCTCGGCCGCCGACCGAGCGCCACGCGTCTTCAGAAGCTGCCAGCAGCTCCACCCGAGCGACAGCCACAGCAGGTACGCGATCCCCCACCACCACCGGAACAGGTAGGGGACGATGATGCCCCGCACGTCGGAGGTGGCGATCAGCCCGCCGACCGCGGCGATGACGGCCACGACCGCGAGCCACCCGGCGTCGCGGGCACCACGGCGGGCGGCGAGCGCCCCGACGACGGCAACGACCACGATGAGCAGGACGGCCGGGAGCACGTGTCCGGTGGCCGCCAGGCCGAGCCCGGTGGCGTCGCGCCCGGTGAGCCAGGGCCCGGCAGGCGACAGCTGCCGGCCCATCACTCCGGCGGCGACGGTGAGCCCGGCGGCCGGGTCGGTGGGGTGCCGGAAGTACCGCAGGATCTCCCCCAGGTTCCCGGGTCGCTCGGTGAGCTGCTGGTACACCGGCGCCGCCCAGAGCACCACGAACAGCCCCACGGCCACCCCGATCGGGTGCCACCCCGGACGTCGGTGCTCGACGTGGTCCACGCCCTCGGTCCGGGGCGAGCGTGGGAGCCGGGCCGCTCCCCACCGCCCCGCGGCGGTGAGCGCGGGCACGGCCAGGACGAGCGGCAGGTAGCCCACGTGGGACTGCACCGCGAACGTGCCGGCCGCCACCGCCACCGGCACGAGCGCCCGGTCGCCGACGGCCGCCGACCACACCGCGAACAGGAACACCACGAACCACAGGAACGGGGGAAAGGGGTTCCACGGGTCGATCAGGAACGAGGCCCCGAGCCCGTGCACCAGCGCTGCGGTGAGCAGGAAGGTCCACACGCAGAGCGCCAGGCCCCCGCGCCGGTCGGCGAGCAGCACGATCGCGGCCAGGGCCACGGCGCTCGACAGGCCCGTCACGAGCAGCACGCCGGGCTGCCCGAGCAACCAGTAGCCGGGTGCGAGGAGCCAGAACAGGAGCGGACCCGGGTGGTACCAGCCGAACCGTGAGGCGACCCCCACCAGGGGCGAGTGCCGGTGTGCCACGTCGGAGACGCGCAGCACCTCGAGCGCCCAGTCCGACGCGCCGTACCAGCCGCTGCGCGCACCGGAGACCGCGGCCACGAGCGCTGGCAGAGCCGCGGCGAACGCCAGCACGGGTGCCGCGAACCGGCGCACGCCCGCCGCACGGTCCCGCGCCACCACCGTCCGATCGGGGCCCGCCTCGAGGTCGAGATCGTTCACGTGTGGTGCTCCCGGTGGGATCGGCGGTCCGCTGCCGGCGAGGCGGGCTGCATCACCGGGGCGGACCCGAAGGATAGGGGCGCGACCGCTACGGTCCTGCGGCAGCCAGCATCGACGACCCCGGGGGTGTCCCATGACCGATCACGACTTCGACGGCAAGGTCGCCCTCGTCACCGGCGGCTCCAACGGCATCGGGGCGGGCGTGGCGGAACGACTCGCCGACCTGGGCGTCCGGGTCGTGGTGGCCGACGTCGACGTCGAGGCCGGCACGGCCACGGCCGGCCGCGTCGGCGGGGCGTTCATCCGCTGCGACGTGAGCGACCCCGCCCAGAGCGAGGCGGCCGTGGCGCTGGCGGTCGAGACGTTCGGCGGCCTCGACATCGCGCACCTCAACGCGGGCGTCACCACCGGGTGTGGGCTCGGCGACGACTTCGACGTGGCGGCCTACCGGCGGGCCATGTCGATCAACTTCGACGGGGTCGTCTACGGCATCCACGCCGCGCTCCCGGCGCTGAAGGCCCGAGGCGGGGGCGCCATCGTCGCCACGGCGAGCCTGGCGGGGCTCGTGTCGGTGCCCCTCGAGCCGATCTACGCGGCGAACAAGCACGCCGTGGTCGGCCTGGTGCGCTCCCTCGGCCCCGCGCTCCACGGCGAGCACATCACGGTGAACGCGCTCTGCCCCGGCTTCGCCGAGACGGCCATCACGGAGAACATCCGACCCTTCCTCAGCGAGGCGGGCATCCCGCTGCTCGACGTGTCCGACGTGGTCGACGCCTTCGAGCGCATCCTCCGCGGCGGCGGGACGGGCGAGTGCTGGTTCGTGCAGCCCGGTCGCACCAGCGAGGCCTTCCGCTTCCGCAACGTGCCCGGCCCACGCACCGCCGACGGCGAGTCGCACCCGCTGCCGAACTGATCCGCAGCCGCCCGCGAACGCGGGGGTCAAGCGGCCGCGCGCAGGGCGTCGGCCTTGCCGCGGCAGTCGTACACGCCGCTGGTGCCGGTGCCGCCCCAGTTGGTCGCGCTGACCGGCGTGCACGCCGAGCTGACCGCGCTGGTGACGGCGCTGCTCCCACCGCCGAAGCCACCCGGACCGCCGCCACCACCGAAGCCACCGAAGCCACCGCCCGCGCTCACGAAGCGGAGCTTGCCGGTGGCCACGAGATCGGCCAGCTTGGCGGTGGTCAGGCTCGGGTCGGAGCCGCTGAACCCGCCGTAGGCCATGACCGAGTAGCCGTCGACGATCGGGGTGTCGGCCTGCATCGAGCTCGACACCGCGAGGACCCACGCGGCGCCGGGACTGTTCTTCTTGAGCCAGTCGTACTCGGCGGTCGACGTCGCGCCGCCGCGCGGGCCCCCGAGACCGCCCGGTCCCCCACCGAAGCCGACCGCTGCCGCCGCCGCGGGACGGGCGTCGGGGAAGGTGGCGTTCTGCGCCACCCGGGTGCCGTTGTAGGCCCAGATGAACGACGGGACGAGCGCCACGACGAGCGCAGCCACGGCGAGGCCCTGGACCCGCTTGCCCCGCGCCTCGTCGGCGAGCGCGAGCACGACCGCGGCAGCCGCCACGAGGGTGAGGCCCAGCGGCACGATCAGGCGCAGCGACGTGTAGGCGTCGACGCGGCCGAGCAGCAGGCTGGCGAGCCAGGCCGTGGCGAGCGCGCTGACGGCGAGGAGCCCGGCCGCGGCGCGACCGCCGCGCCGCACCAACCCGACGCCGATGCCACACAGCCCGGCCACCGCGGGCGCGAGCGCCGACACGTAATAGTTGTGGAACGTGCCCTTGGCGAACGCCAGGATCGGGTAGCTCACCAGCGCCCAGCAACCGAAGATGATCAGCGACCCGGTGTGGTCGTCGACCACCCGGCGCCGCACCACGATCGCGGCGCCGCCGATGAGCGCAGCGACAGCGAAGAGCACCACCCACATGACCTGGTCGCCCATGCCGAGGTTGAACAGCCGGCCGATGCCGGGCGTCCCCCCGAACTGGCTGATGCCGCCCGCGCCGCCGCCGAACGCGCCGCCGCCACCGAAGCGCCCGCCGCCGGCCTGGCCCCGGGCACCGAAGACCCGGCCGAAGCCGTCGTAGCCGAAGACCAGGTCGAGGGCGGTGCCGTTGGTGCTCCCGCCCACCCAAGGACGGTGCGACGCCGGGGTGAGGAGGAACAGCAGCACCCATGCCGCGGCGACGCCGAAGAAGGCGAGAGTCGCGAAGAACAGGTCGCGGATGCGGCGCAGCACGCTGCCCGGACCCGTGGCGAGGTAGGCCAACCAGAGGCCGGGCATCACGAAGCCGGCCACGAGCAGCTTCGCCAGGAAGCCCAGGCCGCAGACCGCACCGGCCAGCACCAGCCACCCCGGCTTGCGGTCGGAGATGGCGCGTTGCGTGGCGTAGGCCGCGGCGACCAGGCACAGCATGAGGGACACGTCGGGGTTGTTGGAGCGGCTGACGGCCAGCACCACGGGCATCACCGCCAGCGCGGCGCCGGCTGCGAGCCCGGCGGTGCGGCCCCACACCCGGCGCACGGTGGCGGCCAGCAGCACCACCGAAGCGGCACCACAGGCGACCGACGGCAGCAGCAGCGACCACGTCGAGTACCCGAACGCCCGGGCCGACGCAGCCTGCAGCCACAGCGCGAACGGGGGCTTGTCGGTGGTGATCCACCCCCCCGGGTCGTACGCGCCGTAGATGAAGTTGTGCCACGACAGCGACATGGACCTCACGGACGCGGCGTAGAAGTCGTTCCCGAGCCCGTTCTTCGACAGGCCCCACGCGAAGAACGCGAAGGCCGCGACCCCGAGCAGGGTCTCGAGCCCGTAGCGGTGGACCAGCGAGGCGCGCCGCGGCGGCGGGGCCACCACCGCAGGCTCGGTTGGGACCTGCTCGTCGAGCACCGCGGTCACGCAGCCTCCTCGAGGCTGAGCCCTGCGGCCGCCTCGTCCTCGGTCTCGCGCCGGGCCCACGAGCGGACCAGGAGCAGCCGGGCCACCGTGGCGGTCGCCCACGTGACGGCGAGCGCGGCGAGCTGTGCGGGCAGCTGCCCACCGAGCAGCCCGACCACCACGAGCGCGGCACTGGTGAGCGCCAGCGAGCCGGCGTAGAGGCCGACCGCACCGCGCCAGTGACGACCGGCGACGCGCCCACCCAGGGTCCAGTGGCGGTTGGCCCAGGTGTTGCCGAGGAAGGTGGCGGTGACCGCCACTGCGTTGGCCGCCACGGCTCCGATGGGGCCGCGCAGGAGCAGGAACAGCACCACCGACACGAGTGTGCTCACGGTGCCGATCGCGGCGAACGGCACGAGGCGCCGCCCGAAGTCGTCGTCGAGCGCCTGTCGGCGGGCCCGGCCGAGGTCCACCTTGCCCCCGCCCGTGGCGAACGAGCGGGCCAGGCGGGCCACGCCCTTCAGGTCGTCGAGCGCGGTCTGGGTGACGTGCACCCGGGTGTCGGGGTCGTCGACCCAGTCGACGGGGACCTCGTGGACGCGGAGGCCGTTGTGCTCGGCGAGCAGCAGCAGCTCGGTGTCGAAGAACCAGGTGTCGTCGACGATCTCCGGCAGCAGCGCCTGCGCCACATCGGCGCGCACGGCCTTGAACCCGCACTGGGCGTCGCGGAAGCGCGTGGCGAACACGCCCCGGAGGATGAGGTTGTAGCTGCGGGAGATGAGCTCACGCTTGGGTCCCCGCGCCACCACCGAGCTCGCCGCCAGCCGTGAGCCGCAGGCCAGGTCGGAGTGGCCCGTCACCAACGGGGCCACGAGCGGGAGGAGCGCGTCGAGCGCGGTCGAGAGGTCGACGTCCATGTAGACGAGGACGGGCGCGGGGCTGGCCGTCCACGCGGTGCGCAGCGCGAAGCCGCGGCCCTTGCGGTCGAGGTGGATGGCGTGCACGTCGGGGTGGGCGCGGGCCAGCCCGTCGGCGACGTCCCACGTGCGGTCGGTCGAGCCGTTGTCGACCACGGTGATGCGCCACGGGAACGGGAAGCCGCCGGCGAGGTAGGACCGCAGGCGTCCGATGCTCTGCGCCAGCACGTGCTCCTC
This sequence comes from Actinomycetota bacterium, assembly GCA_017882935.1. Lineage (GTDB taxonomy): Bacteria > Actinomycetota > Acidimicrobiia > Acidimicrobiales > Iamiaceae > JADGOP01. Next base: position 6,309 of record JADGOP010000005.1, on the reverse strand, counting down.
GTTGTAGACGGGGACCACGATGTCGATGACGGCGTCGCCCGTGCTCACCTCGATGCCATCGGCTGCAACTCGGGTGGACTGGAACACGGCGGTCTCCGATCGGGAACGGCGACAGCTTCCGACCAGGACCTCCTCCCTTCCTCCATGGCACCTGTGAAGTTGCTGGGAGCCCGAAGCGGGGCTCAGGCGCCCGGGATGCCGGAGAAGTCGGGGTCGCGCTTCTCGAGGAAGGCCGTGACGGCCTCGATGTTGGCCGGCGTGCCCACGAGCTGGATGAACGAGGCGTCCTCGGTGGCCCGCGCCTCGCGCACCTCCGCGGACCGGGCGTGCAGCATGGCCCGCTTGGTGGCCACCAGCGACGGGATCGGCCACCGGGCGAAGGTGGCCGCCACCTCGAGCGCCTCGTCGAGCAGCTGCTCCGGCTCGCACACCTTCCACGCCACGCCCAGCTCCACCGCCTCCTCGGCCGACACCCAGGCGCCGCTGAACAGCACCCACGAGGCGCGCTGCCACCCCATGCGCTGCGGGAACAGCAGGCTGCTGGCCGCCTCGGGCGCCACGCCGAGCGGACAGAACGGCGCCCGGAAGCGGGCCGCGCTCGACACCAGCGCCAGGTCGCAGTGGGCGAGGATCGTGAACCCGATGCCCACGCCGAGGCCGTTGACCGCTGCGATCAGCGGCTTGTCGAACGTCTCGAGGGCGTCGAGCAGCGCCGGGAAGCCGCTCATGCCCTGACCGGCCGAGGTCTCACCGGCATCGACCTGGTCGCTCAGCACCCCGAGCCCGGCCATCTCGCCGAGATCCTGACCCGCGGAGAACGCTCGGCCGCTGGCGGTGAGCACCACCACCGCCACGCCGGGATCGGCGGCCGCGTCGCGGAGCGCGCCGGCCAGCGCGTCGTAGAGCGCGGTGTCGAAGGCGTTGAGGGCCTCGGGCCGGTCGAGGGTGAGCGTGCGGACTCGGTTCGTGTCGGTGATGCGCAGCATCGGCGGAGTCTGCCAGAGACGCCACCCGGCGATCGGGTGCATGCCCGACGCCCGGGCCGGCCCTTGGGGTGCAAGAGGCGTACTCCTTGCAACCCGATCAAGGTCTATGAGAGGTTGGTCTTATGGCAAAACGCAAAGTCCCGACCATGACCGATCAGCACAAGGCGGCACTGGCTGAGGGACGCAACGAGAGTCGGGCCGTGAAGCGCTACCTCGAAGCGCTCGAGGCCAACCGTCCGAAGCGCGGCCGCAAGCGCAGCCAGGAATCGATCGAGAAGCGCCTCGCCGAGATCGAGGCCCAGATCCCCACGGCCGACCCGCTCAAGCGCGTCAACCTGATCCAGGAACGGCTGAACCTGCGCAATGCCCTCGGCTCCACCGAGGACACCGTCGACATGGCGGCGCTCGAAGCCGAGTTCGTGCGGGCTGCGGCCGGCTACAGCGCCCGCAAGGGCCTCACCTACGCCGCGTGGCGTGAGCTGGGCGTCGAGCCTGCGCTGCTCGCCAAGGCAGGCATCACCCGAGGTTCCTGATCCGCTCGGTCGGTTGATCGGGTGGCCGGTGGGGCCGCCCGATCAGGCCGCCGCGGCCTGACGGGCTGATTCGAGCAGGGAACGCAGCAGTGGCAGGCCATCGGATGACCCCAGAAGGTCGCTCGTGGCACGTTCGGGATGGGGCATGAGCCCCACCACGTTGCGGCCGGCATTGGTGATGCCGGCAATGTCGTCGACCGAGCCGTTGGGGTTGTCGATGTACCGCAGCACCACCCGGTCTTCGGCGCGGAGCTCGGCCAATGTCTCGGGGCTGCAGGTGTAGTTGCCCTCGAAGTGATTGATCGGAATCCGGAGCTCGTCGCCCACCGATGCGGCGGAGGTGAGCACGGAGTCGGACGATTCGACGCGCAGTGTCGCCGTGGCGCACAGGAACTTGAGGCCGCGGTTCTTCTGCAGCGCACCGGGGAGCAGCCCGGCTTCGGTCAGCACCTGGAAGCCGTTGCAGATGCCCACCACGGGGCCACCGCCGGCGGCGAACTCGGCCACCGCCTGCATCACGGGCGAGAAGCGGGCGATGGCACCGGGCCGCAGGTAGTCGCCGTGGGCGAACCCCCCCGGCACCACCACCGCGTCGACACCCGCCACGTGCGCGTCGCCGTGCCACAGGATGTCGGCCTCGCCGCCGAGGAGGCGCACCGCCTCGACGACGTCGTGCTCACAGTTGGAGCCCGGGAACAGCACCACACCGACGCGACCGGTCATGCGCCCGCGCCGCTCATCGACCGGCCCCGGACGCGGCCGTGATGATCACGCTCGAGTCCTCGATGACCGGGTTGCTGAGGAAGCGGTGGCAGAGGTCGTCGACCTCGGTGCGCGCCGCGGCCTCGTCGGCAGCCTCGATGCTGAAGCGGATCGACTTGCCCACCCGCACGCCGCGCACGCCAGGGAACCCGAGCGTGGGGAGCGAGTGCTCGATGGTGGCGCCCTGCGGATCGGCCACGCCCTGCCGCAACGACACCTCGACCTGCACCTCGAAGATCACCGTCCCATGGTGGCACACCGACCCGACCGGTCCGCCCACCCGTTCGGCGGGCCGGTGCCCCGCCGGGAGGGGTCAGGCCACGCCGGGCCAGGCGGCGAACGAGCGGCCGGTGATGCGCTCGTAGCCCTCGACGTAGCGGTCGCTGGTGGCCTTCACGACCTCGGCGGGCAGCGGCGGGGGCGGCGGGCTCTTGTCCCAGTCGAGCCCGTCGAGGTAGTCGCGCACGGGCTGCTTGTCGAACGAGGGGGGGTTGGTGCCGGGCGTCCACTGGTCGGCCGGCCAGAAGCGCGAGGAGTCGGGCGTGAGCACCTCGTCGCACACGATGAGCTCGCCGTCGACGAGCCCCAGCTCGAACTTGGTGTCGGCGATGATGATGCCCCGCTGGGTGGCCCACTCGGCCCCCTGCCGGTACAGCTCGAGCGACACGCTGCGCGCCCGCTCGGCCAGCTCGGCGCCGATGAGGTCGACGGCCTGCTCGAACGAGATGTTGAGGTCGTGCTCGCCGTCCTCGGCCTTGGTCGACGGGGTGAACACGGGCTCGGGCAGCGGCGAGGCCTCGAGCAGCCCGGCCGGGAGCGCCGCCCCGTGCATGGTGCCCTCGGTGCGGTACTCCTTCCACGCCGAGCCGGTGATGTAGCCGCGCACGATGCACTCGATCGGGAGCATCTCGGCCCGCTTGCACAGCATCGACCGGCCGGCCAGCTCGGGGACCTGTGCGGGCTCGGGCAGCGCGTCGAGGTCGGTGGCGATGAGGTGGCTGCCTACCACCCCGGCGAAGTGGTCGAACCAGAACGCCGACATGGCGGTGAGCACCCGGCCCTTGTTGGTGATGGGCTCGCTCAGGACCACGTCGAACGCCGACATGCGGTCGGAGGTGACCATGAGCAGGCGGTCGTCGCCGGCGTCGTAGATGTCGCGGACCTTGCCCGAGTAGAGGTGGGGCAGGTCGATCAGGGGGAGGGTGGCGTCAGTCATCGGTCCGACCCTACCCAAGCCGCGCGCCGCCACTCGGAGCCGGGCGCAACCTCAGAGGATGGACGCCGGGCGGTAGGCCGCGGCGGCCGGATCGGTCGCGACGAGGGGCTCGACGCGGGCGACGAACGCGGCGACCTGACGCGGCGCGTTGCCCACGAACGCGAGAGGCTCGGCGACCACGTCGGCGATGGCCCCGGCGTCGAGCCCGAGGCGCTCGTCGGCCGCGAGGCGGTCCAGCAGGTCGTTGGTCTCGACGCCCTTCTCGCGCATGGCGAGGGCCACCGACACCGCGTGCTCCTTGATGACCTCGTGCGCGGTCTCGCGCCCCACACCGGCCCGGACCGCGGCCATGAGGACCTTGGTGGTGGTGAGGAACGGCAGGTACCGTCGCAGCTCACGGTCGATGACCGCGGGGTAGGCGCCGAACTCGTCGAGCACGGTGAGCAACGTCTCGAAGAGCCCGTCGAGGGCGAAGAAGGCATCGGGCAGCGCCACCCGCCGCACCACCGAGCAGCTCACGTCGCCCTCGTTCCACTGGTCGCCCGCCAGGGCCGTGACCATGGCGAGGTGGCCGCCGAGGATGGCGTTGAAGCCGTTGACGCGCTCACAGGAGCGGGTGTTCATCTTGTGCGGCATGGCCGACGAGCCGACCTGGCCCGCCTTGAAGCCCTCGGTGACGAGCTCCTGGCCGGCCATGAGGCGGATGGTCTTGGCCAGGCTCGACGGGCCGGCGGCGACCTGCACGAGGGCCGCCACCACGTCGAGGTCGAGGGAGCGGGGGTAGACCTGGCCGACGTTGTCGAGCGAGGCGCCGAACCCGAGGTGCGCCGCCACCGCCGCTTCGAGCTGATCGACCGCCTCGGGCGAGCCGAGCAGGTCGAGCATGTCGAGCTGGGTGCCCACCGGGCCCTTGATGCCGCGGAGGGGATAGCGGGCGATGAGGTCGTCGAGCCGACCGAGCGCCACCAGCAGCTCCTCGCCGGCGTTGGCGAAGCGCTTGCCGAGGGTGGTGGCCTGCGCCGGCACGTTGTGGCTGCGGCCGGTCATGACGAGCGTGGCGTACTCGGCCGCCCGCTCGGCCAACCGGGCGAGGGTGGTGACGACCCGCGAGCGCACCAGCCCGAGCGCGGCCAGCACCTGCAGCTGCTCCACGTTCTCGGTGAGGTCGCGCGAGGTCATGCCCTTGTGGACGTGCTCGTGGCCGGCCAGCGCGTTGAACTCCTCGATGCGGGCCTTCACGTCGTGGCGGGTGACCCGCTCGCGGGCCGCGATGGACTCGAGGTCGACGTCGTCGACGACCGCCTCGTAGTCGGCGACGACCCCGTCGGGGACGGCCACGCCGAGCGAGGACTGGGCACGGAGCACGGCGAGCCAGAGCTGACGCTCGAGCACCACCTTGTGGGTCGGCGACCAGAGCTCGACCATCGCGCTGCTGGCATAGCGGGCAGCCAGCACGTTGGGCAGGGTGGGCTTGGCGACAGGCGAGACCGGATCCACGCCTGCAAGGGTACCGCCGCCGTCCGGGTCGACCCACGGCCGGTTCGGGCCCGCCGGTCAGGCCCGCCCGCCCGTTCCCGACCGAGAGAGGTGGGCTCCGTGCCCGAGCGCCCGATCGCCACCCGCTCGTCGCGGCCGACGGCGGCAGCCGTGCTCGCCGCGGTGCTGGCCCTGCTGGTGGCGGCGTGCAGCTCGTCGACGGGTGGCGGGGCTGCGGGGCACCCGGGACCGGGCGGCCCCGGCATCCCGCCCACGACCACCACCGCCCCGGCGACGACCGGCTCCACCCTCGACGCCACCCGCTGTGCCCGGGCGACCCCCGCCGCCTGCCCCCTGAAGGTCGCCGCGGCCCGGGCGGGCCTCACCATCGGCACCGCAGGAAAGTTCAGCAGCACCGCCCGCGAGCAGCTCGAGGCCCAGCAGTTCTCCGCCCTGTCGGTCGAGAGCCAGACGCTGTGGAGCGTGGTGCAGCCGGCCCCCGACCGGTGGAACTTCCGACCGGCCGACCAGGTGGTCTCGTTCGCCCGCCGCCACCACCTGATGCTGACGGCCACCCACTTCGTGTGGGACCCGCCCAGCATCCCGAGCGTGCTGCCGGCCTGGGTCCGCACCATTCACGACCCCGAGGCGCTGCGCCGGGCGATGCGGGCGTACCTCACGGCGCTGACGGCGCGCTACGGCGACGCCATCGGGCGGTGGGACACCGTGAACGAGCCTCTCGCGCTCGACGGGACGCTGGCCGACAACCACTTCCGGCAGGTGCTCGGGCCTGGCTACGTCGAGGACGCCTTCCGGATGGCGCACCGGATCGCCCCGCACGCGCAGCTCTTCCTCAACGAGTGGGGCGCCGAGCTGATCCCGGCCAAGGCCGACGGCCTCGTCGCGCTCGCGGCCCGCCTCGTCCGTGAACACGTGCCGATCTCGGGCGTCGGCATCCAGACCCACCTGCAGACCGGCGACCCGAACTGGCCGCTGTTCGCCGCCACCCTCCGCCGGATCACCGCCCTCGGGCTGCCGGTCGTGATCAGCGAGCTCGACCTGCCGACCCGGCCGGGAGAGGCCTCACCCCTCGAGGCGCAGGCGACGCGGGCCGCCCACGTGGTCCGCCTGTGCCTCCGGACGCCCCGCTGCACCCAGGTCACGTTCTGGGGCTTCGACGACGGCGACACCTGGCTCGACTCGTACCTGCACCCCGGCACCCGACCCCTCCTGTTCGACGCGGCCCTGCGCCCGAAGCCGATGTTCTTCGCCGTCCGGGAGGCCCTTCTGGGGTCGCCGGGGCCGCCCCGGCGGTGACCCCTCGGTCCTCGGGTGG
>JADGOP010000140.1 GCA_017882935.1 Actinomycetota bacterium | reverse complement strand
GCCGCCGCAGCCGCCCTCCTCGCCGCGCTGGGCGCCACCGACTGGGTCGACGGTTACGTGGCCCGCCACTTCAACCAGGTCTCCGAGCTGGGCAAGGTCCTCGACCCGGTGGCCGACCGCCTGCTGTTCTTCGTCGGCATCGGCGGCATCCTGGCCGTGGGGGCGGTGCCGGTGGCGGTGGCGGTCATCGTGCTGGCGAGGGAGGTCGTGGTCGGCGCCACCACCGTCATCCTCGGGATGATGGGCGCGCGGCGCATCGACGTCACCTGGTTCGGCAAGGCCGGCACCTTCGCCAACATGGTCGCCTTCCCGTGCTTCCTCGGCAGCCACAGCACCTTCTCGCACGCCGACCTGCTCGGGGTGGTCGCCTGGCTGACGGTGATCCCGGGCATCGTCCTGAGCTACACCGCGGCCTTCCTGTACGTGCCCCTGGCGCGCAAGGCCCTGGCCGAGGGCCGGGCCGACCGCGCGCTCGGCGCGACCCCCGCCTGACGTCCCCACGGTTCGTGCGGTGTCGACACGCACCCGGCGGGTAGGTTCGGGGAGGTGAAGGCCGTGATCATGGCTGGTGGCGAGGGCACTCGCCTCCGGCCCCTGACGTTGAACGTCCCCAAGCCGATGCTCCCCGTGGCGAACCGCCCGATGATGGAGCACATCGTCACGCTGCTGCGCACGCACGGCATCGACGAGATCGTGGTCACCGTCGCCTACCTGGCGAACAACATCCGCAACTACTTCGGCGACGGCTCCGAGTTCGGCGTGCGCATGGTCTACGCCACCGAGGACACGCCCCTCGGCACCGCGGGCTCGGTCCGCAACGCCATGGCCGAGCTCGACGAGCGGTTCATCGTGATCTCCGGCGACGTGCTCACCGACATCGACCTCACGGGCATCGTGAACTTCCACGAGGAGCACGACGCGCTCGCCACCATCGGCCTCGTCTCGGTGGCGGACCCCCTCGAGTTCGGCATCGTCATCACCCACGACGACGGCAGCATCGAGCGCTTCCTCGAGAAGCCGACGTGGGGCCAGGTGTTCAGCGACACCATCAACTCCGGCATCTTCGTGCTCGAGCCGCGCATCTTCGACTTCATCGCACCCGACGGCCCGGTCGACTTCTCGAGCGAGGTCTTCCCCGCACTGCTCGAGGCCGAGGAGCCCCTGTTCGGTGCTGTCGCCTCGGGCTACTGGGAGGACGTCGGCACCATCGAGGCCTACGTCCGCGCCCACCAGGACGTGCTCGACGGGCGCGTGCAGGTCGACGTCCCCGGCTTCCAGCTGAGCCACGGGGTGTGGCTCGGCGAGGGTGCCGAGGTGCACCCCGACGCCGTGGTCGCGGGCACCGCCATCATCGGCGACTACGGCCGCGTCGAGGCGGGGGCCCGGTTGGGCAACTACACCGTCCTCGGCTCCAACGTCCGGGTGCGCGCCGACGCCGACCTCGAGCGGGTCGTCATCCACGACAACGCCTACGTCGGCGAGTCCGCCCAGCTGCGCGGCACCGTCGTCGGCCGCGCCACCGACATCCGCCGCGGTGCGCGCTGCGAGGAGGGCGTGGTCCTGGGCGACCAGTGCTTCATCGGCGAGAACGCCGTCGTCGGCGCCGGCGTCAAGGTGTACCCGTTCAAGACGGTCGAGACCGGTGCCGTCGTCAACTCCTCGATCGTGTGGGAGTCGCGGGGCGCCCGCAGCCTGTTCGGGCGCGACGGCGTGGCCGGGCTCGCCAACGTCGACATCACACCCGAGGTCGCAGCCCGGGTGGCCATGGCCTACGCCACCACGCTCAAGAAGAACGCCACCATCATCACGTCCCGCGACTCGAGCCGGTCGGGCCGCATGCTCAAGCGGGCGATGATGGCCGGCCTCAACGCCTCGGGCGCCAACGTGCTCGACCTCGAGATCGCCTCCGTGCCCGTCACCCGCTTCCTGGTGCGCCAGCCGCGCTACGCCGGTGGGGTGTCGGTCCGCCTGGTGCAGGGCGACCCGCAGTCGGTGATCATGCGCTTCTTCGACTCCGACGGGCTCGACCTCAACGAGGCCGTGCAGCGCAAGGTCGAGCGCCTCCTCAACCGCGAGGACTTCCGTCGCGTGCTCGCCGCCGAGATCGGCGAGATCGACTACCCGGCGCGCGCGCTCGAGCAGTACACCTCCGCGCTCGAGGACACCGTCGACGTGCAGCCCGTGCGCGCGGCCGGCTTCAAGCTGGTGGTCGACTACGGCTTCGGCTCCACGTCGTTCGTGATGCCGAACGTGCTCGCCAAGCTCAACGCCGAGGTGCTCGGCGTCAACCCCTACGCCTCCACCGGCGGCATCATGGCGTTCGACCGCTGGCACCAGGCCGAGGGGGTCGCCAGCGTGGTGCGGGCCTCGGGTGCGCACCTCGGGGCGGTGCTCGACCCCGACGGCGAGCACCTCACGCTCATCGACGACGAGGGCCATGTCCTCACCGACGACGAGTCGCTGTTCGCCATGGTCAGCCTCGTGGGCGGGCACCTGCTCGGTGACCAGATCGCGGTGCCGATCTCCACCAGCCGCGTCATCGAGCAGCTCGCCGGAGAGAACGGCGTGAAGATCCGCTACACGAAGACGTCGACCGCGGCGCTGATGGACGCCGCCTGCGACCCGGGCGTGGGCTTCGCCGCCAGCGGCGACGGCGGCTTCATCCTGCCGGGCTTCCTGCCGGCCTTCGACGCCGCGGCCTCGCTCGTCAAGCTGCTCGAGCTGCTCGCCAAGGAGGACGCGCTGCTGTCGTCGGTCGTGGCCAAGGCCCCGCGGGCGCACGTGGTGCACGACACGGTCGTCACGCCGTGGGACCGCAAGGGCCTGGTGATGCGCACGCTCGTGGAGCAGACCAAGGACCGCCAGGTCGACCTCGTCGACGGCGTCAAGGTGTGGCACGACACCGCCTGGATCCTGGCACTGCCCGACGCCGAGGAGCCCCTCACCCACCTGTGGGCCGAGGCCGACTCCGACGCCGAGGCGCGACGCCTCATCCAGGAGTACGCCCGGCGCATCCGCCAGCTCGTGCGTTGACCGCCCTCGTGAGCCCGCTGCGAGCCCGTCGACCTCTCCCTCAGGTTGAGGCCACGGTGCCGCAGGAGGCCGCCCGGAAGGGTGCCGGCACACCAGGCTCGACGGCGCCCGGCTCTGCGGTAACTTCTGCGCCATGAACATCCCCGACGACCTCCGGTACTCGACCGACCACGAATGGGTCCGGGTCGACGGAGAGCGGTTGCGGGTGGGGATCACCGACTACGCGCAGGACGCCCTGGGCGATGTGGTGTTCGTCAAGCTCCCGGAAGTGGGCGACGTGCTCGACCAGGGCGGCTCGGCCGGCGAGGTCGAGTCCACCAAGTCCGTGTCCGAGGTGTACGCACCCGTCGCCGGCACCGTGGTCGAGGTCAACACCGAGCTCGACCAGACCCCCGAGCGCCTCAACGACGACCCCTACGGCGAGGGCTGGATCTTCGCGGTCGAGCCCGCCGCCCCCGACGCCGCCGCCGACCTGCTCGACGCTGCCGCCTATCGCGCCATCGGCGAGGGCTGACCCGCTCGTCCCACCTTCCACCACCCTCCGGGGAGGGAGTGTCCGTGTCCGAGGTCTTCTGCAACAACTGTGGGCATCGCAACCCACTGGGCTCGAACTTCTGCTCGTCGTGCGGCGAGACGCTCGACCGCGGGCCCGACGAGAGCAGCACGGTCACGTTCCAGATCGATTCCGTCCCTGGCTCCGAGGAGCTGGCCGTCGACCTCGACGAGATGTCGTCGGGCGGCATCATGGTGGTCAAGCGGGGCCCCAACGCCGGGTCGCGGTTCTCGCTCGACAAGGACCTGATCTCGGCCGGCCGCCACCCCGACTCCGACATCTTCCTCGACGACATCACCGTGTCGCGGCGCCACGCAGAGATCGTGCGGTCGGGCGACGACTACCGGGTGCGCGACGTGGGGTCGCTCAACGGCACGTACCTCAACCGTGAGCGCATCGAGGACGCCCCGTTGCGCAACGGCGACGAGCTGCAGATCGGCAAGTTCAAACTGGTGTTCTTCGAAGGCGGGGAGTAGCGCGTGGCCGATCGGTCCCATCTCTCGATCGGGGAGGTCCTCAGCCTGCTGCAGGGCGAGTTCCCCGATCTCACCATCACCAAGATCCGCTTCCTCGAGAGCCAGGGCCTCATCGACCCCGAGCGCACCCCGTCGGGGTACCGCAAGTTCTACGAGCCCGACATCGAGCGGTTGCGCTGGATCCTGCACCAGCAGCGCGAGAACTTCCTGCCGCTGAAGGTCATCAAGGACCGCCTGGCGTCCGGTCAGCTCGACGACATCGAACTCGAGCCTGAACCGTCGACCACTCCGACCACTCCGGCCGCGCCCGCAGCACCCGCAGCACCCGCAGTGCCGGCCGCCAAGCCCGCGCCGCGTCCGGCCATCGCCGTCGGGGAGATCGATCCACCGACGCCGCCGCGGGTCGCGCCAGCCACCTCCGGGCGGGGGAGGGGTCGGGCCGACCTGCCCCGGAACCGCCGGACCCGCTCGGCCGAGGTGGCCGTCCCGTCGCTGCTGGACGGGGGCCAGACCGTGGTCAGCATGACCCGCGACGAGGTATTGGGGGCGACCGGCCTCGGCGCCAAGGACCTGGCCGAGCTGGAGAAGTTCGGGCTGGTGGAGAGCAGCACGCTCGGTAACACCAACTACTACGACGAGGACGCGGTCCTCGTCGCCCAACTCGCCGCCGGCTTCCTGGGCCACGGCGTCGAGGCCCGGCACCTGCGCATGTACAAGGTGGCCGCCGAGCGCGAGGCCGGGGTGTTCGAGCAGCTGGTCATGCCGCTGCTCAAGCAGCGCAACCCCGGCGCCCGGACGCAGGCCACCGAGCGGCTGGACGAGCTGGCCGCCTTCGGCGCCCGGCTGCGGGCCGCCATGTTGCGCCAGGCGCTTCGGGAGCACCTCGGCCCGAGCTGACGCAGACTCGCCCGCCGGAACCGGCCCGGAAATTGGCCGCGTTCGGGTGAGAGCGGGCACGGCGGAGCTAACGTGGTTCGGTGATCCAGATGGAGGTCGTCGGCGTCCGCGTGGAGCTTCCGAGCAACACGCCGATCGTCCTGCTGCGCGAGATGGAGGGCGCTCACCGCATGCTGCCGATCTTCATCGGCGGACCGGAGGCCACGGCCATCGCCCTGGCGCTCGACGAGGTGGCCACGCCCCGGCCCATGACCCACGACCTCATGAAGAACCTCATCGAGGAGCTGGGCGCCAGCCTCGAGCGGGTCGAGATCACCTCGCTCGCCAACGGGACGTTCTTCGCCGACCTCTACCTCAAGCTGACGTCCGGGCCGCTGGTGATGTCGAGCCGGCCGTCCGACGGGATCGCCCTGGCCATCCGGATGGGCGCCCCGGTGTTCGCCGCCGAGGCCGTCGTCGACGAGGCCGGCTACACCGTCGACGACGAAGAGGAGCGGGAGGACGTGGTCGAGCAGTTCCGGGAGTTCATCGACAGCGTGAACCCCGAGGACTTCGCCTCCTGACCGCTCCCGGTCGTCTCCGGCGGAGCCGTCCGACCCTCGACCATTGACCGATCCGGCCGTTTCGCGTACGCTCAACTTCCCCGTGACACGGGTGTAGTTACGTGAAGGTGATCCTCACCTCGAGGCTTTACCACACAGCGCTACCGAGCGGTCGACCCTCAGGTGGAGGGTCAGCCTCGACAAGGCCCCCGATGGGGTGCCTGGGGAGCAGGAGCCATGGTGGATCGCACGTCCGAGGGGTTCAGCGGCGCAAAGGCCGCCGAGATCGTCGGCATCACGTACCGACAGCTCGACTACTGGGCCCGCACCGACCTCGTGCGCCCCTCCCTGGAGGACGCGAAGGGCAGCGGGAGCCGCCGCCGGTACTCCTATCGCGACCTCCTCGAGCTGAAGGTGATCAAGTCGCTGCTCGACGCCGGCATCAAGCTCGAGTCGGTCCGCGAGGTGTTTTCCTACCTCCAGGAGAACCTGGGGGAGGACGTCACCACGGCCAACCTCGTCATCCAGGGCAACCAGGCCGTGCTCGTCCGCGACGGGGGAGAGCTGATCGACCTGGTGCGCCAGGGGCAGGGCGTTCTGAACGTGCTGGCCCTGGCCGGGGTGGTCGAGGACGTCGACGCCCGCATCGTCGAGCTGCGTCCGGCCGCTCCCGAGGTCGCCACGGTCACCCCGCTGGCCAGCGGCCACTGAGCTGAGCCGACCGGTCCGCCGGTCGTCCGCAACACACACGAGCGACCGCTGCGGCGGTCGCTCGTCGCGTTTCCCCTCTCGTCGACGTCTCGGTGGGGGCATCCACGCCCGCATTCTGAACCTCGTTCATACTTTGAACATGGTTCAACTCACGGTGGTGTCGGACGACCGGCGAGAGCGGGCGCGGGACAAGCGCAAGCGACGGTTCCTCGACGCGGCGAGCCGCATCATCGACCGCGACGGGCTCTCGGGCGTCACCATGCAGGCCGTGGCCGACGAGCTCGACTGCGCCATCGGC
>JADGOP010000139.1 GCA_017882935.1 Actinomycetota bacterium | reverse complement strand
CCCTGCTCGGCATCGCGGTGGGCGGCGGCATCGGCCCCGAGGCGCCCCTCACCCAGACGACGGGCACCATCGGCTCGTTCACCGGGACCCGCTTCGGCCTCACCGCCGACCAGCGCCGCATCTGCTCCATCACGGGCATGGCGGCCGGCTTCACGGTGCTGTTCGCCGCACCACTCGGTGGCGCGGTGTTCGCCTTGGAGATCCTGCACCGCAAGGGCCTCGAGTACTACGAGGCGCTCGTTCCCGCAGCCATCGGCTCGGTCGCCGGCTACGGCGTCTACACCGCCGCTACCGGGTGGGGGCTCCAGCCGATCTGGCGCTTCCCCACGCCGCCCCTGCACCTCACCATGGCCGACCTCGGCTGGGCCGCAGTGTGCGGCGTGGCCGGCGCGCTCGTGGCGGTGATCTTCACCGCCACCACGCTGCTGGCGCGTGTGGCCTTCCGCCCCCTCCCCCCGTGGGCGCGGCCCGTGGTGGCGGGCGCGCTGCTCGGCGCCGTCGCCTTCATCTCGCCGTTCGGGCTCACCTTCGCCGAGTTCCAGCTCGGCGGCTTCGCCCGGCTCCCCCACGTCGCGGTGGCCACGCTGCTGCTGGCGGTGCTCGGCCACCTGCTGAGCGCCACCATCACCATGGCGGGCGGGTGGAAGGGCGGCTTCATCATCCCGCTCTTCTTCATGGGCTACTGCCTCGGCCGCGCCGCCTCGGGGTGGCTGCCCGGCTCCGACGAGCTGGTGCTGGCCACCGCCATGATGGTGGCGTGCAACGTGGGCGTGACCAAGACGCCCTTGGGATCGACGCTGGTCGTCGCCGGCATGGCCGGCATGCGGCTGCTCCCCACGATGCTCATCGCGGCGCTCGTGAGCCTGCTGCTGACGTCGGGGGTCGGTCTGCTCGAGAACCAGCGGTCGCGCGGGCGCGACGCCACCGCCCCGCGCCTCGCCGGCCCCGGGCTGGAAGGCGCACCCGCATGAGCCGGTCGACCGACACGCGCCCGCTGTCCGACGCCGACTTCCGGTCGCTGGCCCGCTTCCGCCACGCGCTGCGCTCGTTCACCCGCTTCTCCGAGGACGCCGCCCGCGCCGCCGGCCTCACCCCCGCCCAGCACCAGCTGCTGCTGGCGGTGCGGGGCCACCCCGATGGCATGCCCGCGCCGCTGGCCGACGTGGCCGAGATGCTCCAGCTGCGGGTGCACTCGGTCGGCGAGCTCGTCGACCGCGCCGCCGGCAACGGCCTGGTCGAGCGCCTCGCCGACCCCGACGACCACCGCCGCGCCCTGGTGTCGCTCACCCCGCTCGGCGAGGAGCTGCTCGAACGGCTCTCGCGGCTGCACCGCGACGAGCTGCGGCGCTTCCGCCACGAGATGAACGCTGTGCTGCGCGAGCTCGACCGCTGATCGCGTTCTGGGTGCTTTTCGCGGGGTCATGGCCCCGCGAGACGCACCCGGAACGCGGGCGGGGAACGAGCCCGTCGGGCGGGTCAGGCGTAGACGGCGTCGACCCACCACGAGCCGTCGGCCCGACCCAGCAGCAGCGCCACCCCCTGGTCGGTGACCACCTGAAGGCGGGCCCGCCGCTCGTGCGCCTCGGCGTCCCACCATCGCTGGTCGACCGGCCACGGGCCCGCCCAGGCCACCACGTCGTGCGGGGGGTCGGCCTCCACCCGGACGGTGTGCGGCGGCCGGCGCACCTCGCCCCGACCGGTGACCTCCACCGACCGCCCCTCGGCGTCGAGCACCTCGGCCGGCCGGGCGGGGCGGTGCACCACCGACGGTGAGGGTGCGGGGAGCCGGCCCGGCCAGGGAGCCGCGCCGAAGGTCAGGGCCACCTCACGGGCCACCGACACGTCGACCGCGGCGGTGGGCACCAGACCCACCTCGTCGCCCGAGCGACGCCCGCCACGCGCTTCGGCCACCCGCACCGCGTCGGGGCCCACCAATCCCTCGAGCCGGGCCACGGCCCGCACGACCCGCTCCCCCGCGCCGGCCTCGCCGCCCCAGAACCCGAGCTGGCGGCCCCGTGCCGGCTCGACCGACCCGGGCGCCAGCACCAGCCGGGAGACCCCCGCGGTGGGGCGGGTGGCGGCGGGGCCCGACAACCAGCCGTCGACCTGCCAGCGGGCGCGGTCGGCGATGGCCGCCGCCAGCGACCGCGGGGCGCCGCTCGCCCGGGCCGGGCCGTCGAGGCGCCAGCAGCGCTCGTGGGTCTCGCCGTGCTCGGTGTGGGCGATGACCACGACCTGGGTGCAGGCCAGGCCCCACCCGCCCAGCCGGTCGACCAGCTCCTCGGCCAGGGTGCGGGCCAGGAAGGCCACGGCCTCGGCGCGCTCGGCGGGTGGGTCGAGGTCGGCGGCGACGGTGACGTCGGGCGGCACCGGCTCGGGGCGCAGCAGCTGGGGGTCGAGCCCCCGGGCCAGGCGGTGCACCCACTGCCCCGCGGGGCCGAAGCGGGCGACGACCGCGCCCGAGGGGAGCGCCCCGACCTCGCCGATGGTGGTCAGGCCCAGGCGCTCCCAGGTGTCGAGCACGTCGGGATCGGGGACGAACGCGGCCAGCGCCGCCAGCGGTGCCGGCGCGAGGAACGCGGCGGCCGTCCCCGGAGGCACCACACGGGGACGGCCGCGACCTGCCCGGGTGGCCGCCAGCCGGGCGACCAGGGGGCCATCGGCGACCCCGACGCGCACGTCGAGGTCGGGGCCCGCGCTCACCGCGCCCGCCGCGGCTGCGGCGGCCCGCTGGGCCAGGGCCTCGTCGCCACCGAAGTAGCGCGACGGGCCACGGGTGGCGAACGAGCACACGCCCGGCTCGGTGATCTCGACGCGGGGGGTGAGCGTGGCGAGGGCCGCCACCACGGGCTCGAACGCCCGGGCGTCGCGGGCCGGGTCGTGGGCGACGATCAGCAGGTCCGGGCACCGGCCCTGCGCCTCGCGGCGCCGGGCGCCGACCACCACGTCGTCGGCGCGGGCGGCGGCGTTGGTGGCCACCACCCGGTTGGCCCGCACGACCGCCACGGGCCGGGGGTCGGCGGCCTCGAACCCCGCTGCCACCACCTCCCAGTCGGGGCAGAGGACCGCCAGGGTGCGCACCGCGGTGCCGGCGCCGCTCACGCCGTGGACCGCACGGGCGGCGTGGGAGCGTGGCGACCCAGGACCTCGAGGTGCGGCGCCTCGACCGGGGCCACCGCCCCCTCGGGGCCCGGCAACCAGAGGCGCGACTGGCGGCGACGCCCGGGCAGCCGCCGGCCTTCGAGCTCGACCGCCACCTGCCGGCCACCCAACCGCCCGAACCCCGATCCGAGCCCGCCCCAACCCTCACCCTCTACCAGAGCCCGAAGGTCGGCCACGTCGGCGAGAGGACCCTGAGCTGCCCGTTCGCGGGTCCCACTGGAGAACCAGGGCTCGACCACCGCCACCAGCACCGTGCCCCGCTCCCGGGCCCGTGCCGCCAGGCGGCGGGCCGACGCGCCCGGGACCCGGGCCTCGGCGCCCAGCAGGACCGCATCGAAGCCGTCGACCAGCGCCCCGAGGCACTCGGGGACCACCGCCGGTGGCACCGGGTCGACCACCACCACCCGGGCGAGGTCGAGGCCCAACTCGGCCGCGGCCCGCCACCCGAAGCCCGGCGCCCCCACCACCGCCACCCACGACCCCGCCCTGCTGGCCGCGGCCAGCAGGGCCACCGCGAAGGACCGCCCGGCCGACCCGCTGACCGCCAGGGTGGCGCCCCGGGGGAGGCCGGCGGGCAGCAGGGCCCCCAGGGCGGGGAGGACCGGCAGCGTGCGCTCGGCGGCCAGGGTGAGCGGCCGCACCCGCGGATCGAGCTCGGCCAGCGCGGCGGCCTCGGCTCGGGTGGGGGAAGGCGACACCCCCCGAGTATCGAACACCTGTTCGAGTCCCGTCAAGCGGCAGGGGCGCCGCTCCCCGGCTCAGCCCACGACGAGGGGCTCCGCCACGTCCGCAGGGTGCCGCACGGCGTGCCAGGCCCACGCCGAGAGCCCGATCGACACGGTGGCGAGCACCGCGTGCACCGCGTGGAACGCACCGCTGCGACCGTCGGTGAGGATCAGGGGGGTGCGCACCAGCCAGTAGGCCACGGTCCAGCCGGCGACCCCCAGCACGAGCAGCCGTGCGTTGCCGTGGAGGCGCCCGGCGCGGGCCTCGGCAGCGGGGCGGCGCAGCAGCACGCCCAGCAGCGCCAGGCCCAGCGCCACGAAGATGGCCACCGGCACCGTGGCGAGCACCTTGCTGGCGGTCGAGCCGGCCGTCTTCCAGGCCAGGCCGAGGCGGCTGGTCCAGAGGAACAGCGACCAGGCGGCGAGCGCGAAGACCGGGTAGGGGCGGAGCCGGAACATGCCGTCGAAGGTAGCGGGTGTCAGTCGATGCTGGTCAGCCCGTCGATGGCCTGGCGGATGATGTCGCCCTGGCCGTTGTGCCGGCTGGTCTCCTCGACCAGGTGCCAGCCCACCCAGCGCAGGCTCACGTGGTGGCCGCGGTTGCTCGGACGGGCGGACGGCGCGTCGAGGTCGCCGCCCCGCAGCAGGTCGTCGTTGGCGTCGCAGGCGGCGCGGTAGCGGGCGGTCACGGCCTCGATGGTGTCGTCGGGCAGGACGTGCCAGTCGGCATCGAGGTCGTCGTCGGTGGACACGAGGTCGGGGTCGGTGCCAGCCCAGACGTGCTGGAACCACCACAGCTCCACGTCGGTCAGGTGCTTGACGGTGCCGAGCAGGCTGGTGAGCGGCGGCGCCCCGATGTGGCGCGCCTGGTCGTCGTCGAGGTCCTCCACGAGCCGCAGCGCCACGGCGCGCGCGTGGGCGAGGAACCCGAGCAGGGTGGCGCGCTCGTCGGCGTCGGGGGGTGGCTGCGGAAGGCGGGACATCGGGAGATCTTGGCCGCCAGGGCCCCGGGATGCGAGTCCCCGGGCCGCGGGCTACGGTTCTTGACCGATCGGTCAAGTTCCGTCCGGAGGACCCCCATGCCGCAGCCCACCCTCGACGAGTTCCGAGTCGAGTGCCTCACCTTCCTCGACGCCAACGCCACGCCGCGCGAAGCCACCCAGGACTTCAAGTGGGGCGAGGGCGACGACGACGTGGCGATGTTCGAAGAGGTCGACGCCGCAGCCGAGCGGCGGCAGATCGAGGCCGCCAAGGGTTGGCGCAACGCGCGTGCCGAGGCGGGCCTGCACTGGATCAGCGGGCCCACCGAGCTCGGTGGCCGCGAGCTGCCGGCCAGCCACGACCGGCTCTACGCTTCGCTCGAGACCCGCTACGAGGTGCCCGACCAGAGCTTCTTCGGCATCGGCCTCGGCATGGTGGCGCCGACGATCCTGGCCCACGCCACGCCCGAGGTGCGCGAGGCCTACCTGCCCAAGATGTGGCGCGGCGACATCATCGGGTGCCAGCTGTTCAGCGAGCCCGGCGCGGGCTCCGACCTCGCCGGCCTGCAGTCGCGCGCCGACCGCGACGGCGACGAGTGGATCCTCAACGGCCAGAAGGTGTGGACGTCGGGCGCGCACTACAGCGACCTCGGCGAGATCATCTGCCGCACCGACCCCGACATGCCCAAGCACAAGGGCCTCACGGGGTTCGTCGTCGACATGCACGCTCCGGGCGTCGAGGTCCGGCCGCTGCGCCAGATGACCGGCGGCGCGGCGTTCAACGAGGTGTTCTTCACCGACGTGCGGGTCCACGACAGCCACCGGCTGGGCGACGTCAACGGCGGCTGGAACGTGGCGCTCACCACCCTCATGAACGAGCGCATGTCGATCGGCGCAGGTGGTGGCGGAGGCGGCCTGGGCATGGCCAGCGGCACCCGCCTCATCGAGATGGTGCGCCACTTCGGGCTCGCCGACGACGGCGTCACCCGGCAGGAGCTGGCGCGGCTCTACACCAACTTCCAGGTCGCCAAGTACTCGAACCAGCGGGCGCTCGACAAGATCAAGGCCGGGCAGCTGCCGGGCCCGGAGATGTCGGTCGCCAAGCTGGCGCTCACCAACAACCTCCGCGCCACGGCCGAGTTCGTCGCCCACGTGCTCGGCCCGCGCGTGCAGGCCGACACCGGCGAGTGGGGCACCTTCGCCTGGAGCCGCTTCATCTGCGGCGAGCCGGGCATGCACATCGCCGGCGGGTCCGACCAGGTGCTGCGCAACATCGTGAGCGAGCGCGTCCTCGGCCTGCCGAAGGAGCCGGGGATCGACTCGAAGAGCCCCTTCCGGGACCTCCCCCGCAACTGACTGCAGCCGCCCTCCGCTTCTTCCGATTTCTGGGGACGCGGCGCGCGGGTGGGAAGCTGAAGGGTCAGGCGAAGAGGGCGGTCTGGCCGGGCATGGCAGCCGGGTCGCGCAGCAGCCGCTCGCAGCCCGGCAGACCGTCCATGAACGCCCACGAGCGGCGGTGGATGTCGGTGGGGCCGTGCTCGCGGAGCGCGTCCTGGTGCTCGGGCGACGGGTAGCCCTTGTTGCGGTCGAACGCGAACGGCTCGTACTGCGGTGCGGTGGCCCGCATGATGCGGTCGCGGCTGACCTTCGCCAGGATCGAGGCCGCGGCGATGGACAGGC
>JADGOP010000138.1 GCA_017882935.1 Actinomycetota bacterium | reverse complement strand
CTCCAGCTCGGCGAGGCCCCCACCGGCACCGTGGCACGCGACGAGGCCGACGAGCTGCTGTGCGTCGGGCAGTGGCTCGACCGCGAGGCCGCCAACGTGCGGTTGCTCCACGCCGACGGGGTGCTGGCGTCACCGCTCCCCCGCCTGGCACGGTTCGAGCCGGGCGCCCGCGGACGGCCGTGACGGCCCGGTAGCCTTGACCCGATGGGTTGGGTCCTCACGGTGTTCCTGAGCAAGGTCGTCATCGTCCTGCTGGTGTTGGTGGCCGTCGCCGCCCTCACGCTCAGCCGGATCCGGCGCCGGCTGCGGGTCTCCCCGTCGGTGCGCACCGACGCGCCGCTCACGTGGCTCGCCAGCCCCATCCCGGCGGCTCGCCTCCACCGCCGTCTCCAGAGCGCCGTCAACGCGGTGCGGGCCGTCCGTGGCACCAAGCGCCGGCTCCGGCGCGACGCACCCACCTCGGTGCAGCGCCTCGCCGACGACGTCGAGCGCGAGGCCGTGGCCCTCGACGAGCGCCTCGTGGCCGTGGCGAAGCTCGGCACCACCGAGCGGCGCATCGCGCTCGGCACGCTCACGAACGAGGTCCGCAACATCGAGCGCCTCGCCCACCGGGTCGTCGAGATGGCCCGCGTCGAGAGCGCCACGCCGCAGCTGCAGGGCACGCCCACGGCGGTCGACGACCTCATCGAGCGGGCCGACCGCATCCAGCAGGCCCAGGCCGAGCTCCAGGTGATCGAGACCACTGCGGGCCTCGGGGTCCCCATCCCGCCGCCGCCCCCCGGGCCGCCGCCCTCGCAGGGCCCCGGCGTCATCGAGGCCACCGGCCGCGCCGACGAGGCCGGGCTGCACCCCACCACCCACCAGTAGGATCCGCCGCGTGATCGCCGCGTTCGCCCTGATCAAAGTCGAGCCCGCCCGCATCGCCGACCTCGCCAGCGAGCTGACCGAGATCGACGGCGTGGCCGAGGTGTACTCGGTCGCCGGCGACGTCGACCTCGTCGCGGTGATCCGCGTCCGCCACCACGACGACTTGGCCGATGTGGTCACGAGGCACCTGGCGGCGCTGCCCGGCATCATCGAGACGCGCACCATGGTGGCGTTCCGCGCCTACTCCCGCCACGACCTCGAGAGCATGTTCAGCCTCGGCGCCGACTAAGCGCCGGAGGTCAGGACTCGGCGGGGCGGGCGGCCCGCGAAACGGTGACCACCCGGTCGAGTGCGGCGGCGGCGGCCCCCGAGTCGATGGTGGCGCCGGCCAGCGCCACACCGGCGGCGAGGTCGTCGGCGAGGCCCGCCACGACCAGGCCGGCGCCGGCGTTCAGTGCCACCACGTCGCGGTGGGGCCCGGCATCGGCGGCCAGGACCGCCCGGGCCAGCGCGGCGTTGTGGGTGGCGTCGCCGCCACGGAGGTCGCCCGGCTGCGCGGGCCGGAGGCCCAGCGCGGCGGGGTCGACCGAGAAGCGCCCGACCTCGCCGTCGCGGACCTCGAGCACGGTCGAGGTGGTGGTGGTGGTGAGCTCGTCGAGGCCGTCGTCGCCGTGCACCACGTAGGCGCGGACCGCACCGTTCGCCGCGAGCACCCGGATCATGCGCTCGGCCATGGCGGGGTCGGCGACGCCGACGAGGTGACGCCCGACCCGACCCGGGTTGGCCAGCGGGCCGAGGAAGTTGAACACGGTGGGCACGCCCAGCTCGCGGCGCGTGGGCCCGGCGTGGCGCATGGCGGGGTGGAAGCGGGGCGCGAAGCAGAAGCCCATGCCCGCCTCGTCGACGCAGCGGGCCACGCCCTCGGGGCCGAGGTCGATCACCACGCCGAGCGCCTCGAGCACGTCGGCGGTGCCGCAGCTCGACGAGGCGGCCCGGTTGCCGTGCTTGCAGACCTTGGCACCGGCGCCGGCGACGACCAGGGCGGCGAGCGTGGAGACGTTGATGGTGTGGGCACGGTCGCCGCCGGTGCCCACGATGTCGATGACCGAGGCCGGGTCGGCGAGCGGGACCACCTCGGCCACGGCGAGCATGGCGCCCACCAGGCCGGTGAGCTCCTCGACCGTCTCCCCCTTCATCCGCAGGGCGACGATGAAGCCGGCGATCTGCGAGGGCGTGGCGGCGCCGTCGAGGATCTCCGCCATGGCTGCGCCGGCCTGCGCGGCGGTGAGGTCGGACCCGGAGGTGAGCGGCCCGAGCACGGCGGGCCAGCCGCCCAGCGCGTCGAGGGTGTCTGCGGACATGGAGCGGGAATCTACCGGTCGGGCCCCGAGGGTCCGGGATCGGTTGGCGTCAGTGCCGTCAGTCCCACCACAGGTCGTGCGCGAGGACGGCCTTGCCGATGAGGCCCAGCTGCACCTGCGAGGTGCCCTCGACGATGGTGAGCTGCTTGGCGTCGCGGTAGTAGAGCTCCATGGGGTGGTCCTTCATGTAGCCGGCCGCGCCGAGCAGCTGGAGCGCCACGTTCGAGGCCCGCACCGCCAGCTCGGTGGCGTGGTACTTGGCCATCGACAGGTACGGCACCCACTCCTTGGTGAAGCGCCCCTGGTCGGCGTAGGAGGCGGCACGGTAGGTGAGCAGGCGGGCGGCCTCGATGTCGACCGCGAGCTTGGCGATCTCCCACTGGATGCCCTGGAAGTCGGCGATGGTGCGGGTGAACGCCTGCCGCTCCTTCACGTACTCGGTGGCGTACATGAGGGCACCCTCGGCCAGGCCGATGCCCCGCGCCGCCACGATGGGGCGCATGGAGTTCAGCCCGAGCATGGCCAGCCGGAAGCCACCGATCTCGCCGACGACGTTCTCGGCGGGGACGTGCACGTCGTGCAGCAGCAGCTCGCCGGTGGCCACACCCCGCACCCCCATCTTGCGGTCGAGGCTGCCGACCTCGACGCCGTCCCAGCCCCGCTCCACGACGAACGCCGAGATGGAGTCGTGGTTGCGGGAGGTGACGTCGTCGGACGTCTTGGCGAACACCGTGTACCAGTCGGCCTGCGCCACGCCCGAGATCCAGCACTTGGTGCCGTTGAGCGCCCAGCCGCCGGCACCGTCGGGCACGGCCTTGGTGCGCATGCCCATGACGTCGCTGCCCGCCTGCGGCTCGGACAGGCAGAACGAGGCCTTCTTCGACCCGTCGGCGATGGGCGCCACGTAGCGCTCGTTGAGGTCGCGCGACCCGGCGATCATCACCGGGCCCGTGGGCAGGCGGGTGAGCAGCAGCATGAGGGCCGCCGAGTTGGAGTACTTGGCGACCTCCTCGATGGCGATGGTGAGGCCCAGGATCCCCGCGCCCGAGCCGCCCAGGTCCTCGGGGATGCAGAGCCCGAGCAGGCCCGCGTCGCGGAAGACCTCGAAGAGGTCCTGCGGGTACTCGTCGGTGTCGTCGATCTGCCGCGCCCGCGGCTTGACCTTGTCCTGGGCCACGCGACGGCAGGTCGCCTGCAGCGCAGCGAGCTCTTCGGAGAGATCGAAGTCCATCCGGCGAACCTAGAGGACGAGCGGAGCGGAGCGTCAGGCGGTGCGGCGGCGCTGGCGGATGATGCGACGTCGCTCGCGCTCGGTGCAACCACCCCACACGCCGTCCTTCTCACGCACGGCCAGGGCGTGTTCGAGGCACGCCTCGCGCACCGAGCACGTCGAACAGACCCCCTTCGCAGGCTCGGCCTCCACGTCGTCGTCGGGCGACGGGTAGAAGACGGTCGGATCGAGTCCTTGGCAGGCGGCCTGGTTGCGCCAGGACGTGTTCATGGACGGCTCACTCGTGGGTTGGACGCTCGAATGGGTGGTGTGACGCGCCGCGGGAAGGCGGGTTCCCGGACGACGAAGCCCCGGGGACGCGACCCCGGGGCAGAACACCGGGACCTCGCTCCCGCCAAGCCCCCGGAGGGGCCGGGACAACGGAGGGAGGAGTATTGCCTCCGTCGGATCAAAAGTCCAGATGGATCCGGGCGGCTCATGGGGAGGCGGAGGGTGCCCCCGCACGCCGCCACCGGCGACCCCACTCCCGCACCCGTGGGCGCCACGGGGCGGGCTCCGGTGCAGGTCAGAGGCGGGTGGCATCGAGGTTGCGGCGGGCGACCGGGCGGGGCGGCCAGAGCGGCGGGACGGGTGACGGCGAGGCTGCGCCGACCGCCGGGAAGCCGCCCGCCAGGAGCAGCTCCCGCACCGCCTGGACCGGGAACCGGTGGTGCCCACCAGGGGTGCGGACCGAGGGGAGGCGCCCGTCGGCCGCCCACGAGGTGACGGTGCGCGAGGAGACCCGGAACAGCGAGGCCACCTCACGGCTCGAGAGCAGGCGGCCCCGGAGCGAAGGCGGCAGGTCGGCCGCGGGGTCGAGGTCGGCGAGCAGGGCGGCGATCGATTCAGCGCGTGGGTACACGGGACACCTCGACGGGGACCGGGGCAGCGTCGGTCGACCTGACCGATCGGCTCGTCATACCCACTCTGCGGAGCGGTCAAACCCCCCGCAGGTCGGTGGTCAGCTCGGCCACCGTGTCGGGCCCCAGGTCGGTGGCGAAGGCGTAGCTGGGGTGGTCGAACCCCAGGCGGCCGCCTGCGGCGGTGAAGCGCTCGACCTGGTCCGGGGTGAACGAGAAGGTCACGTAGTGCACCGAGGCGGTGATCTCGTCACGGGTGAGCTGCTGGGCGTGGTCGGGGTCGACCTCGCAGCGCACCACGTCGGTGGCGCCGGCGCCATCGCCGAGGACGACCTGCACCGACGTCTCGATGCCCACGAGCTTGGGCAGCCACTCCCGGAGCTGCGCGTCGGACGTGAGCTCGAGGAACAGCGTGGCGCACAGGTGCCCGGGCTCGGGGATGAGGGGGTTGTAGACGTCGAGCTCGAGCTGGATGGCCTCGTCGGTGAGCAGCTTCTCGGCGCGGGCCATCTCCTGGATCTGGAACCGGATGGTGTCGCGGTTCTCGAACAGCAGTGTGGCGACGGGCCCGACCGACACCCGCCGCCGCTTCTTCAGCGCGATGACGTGGGTGCGGAACTCGTCGCGCTCGCGCTCGTAGGCGCGCAGGTCGGCGATGTCTTCGAGGGCAAGTTTCGACATGGGGTGCTCCGTTGGGTTCGCAGCTTCGGGGGGCGGTGGGAGGTGCCGCGCTCAGCGGCGGCCTCGAACAGCGTGGGGAACGAGTCGCAGAACTTGAAGCACAGCCGGCAGCCGTGGCAGAGGTCGTAGACCCGGGTGAGCTCCTCGCGGAGGTCGGTGTCGTCGAAGTACCGCGGGTGGAACGGGTCGTAGGTGGTCGTCACGAGAGCGGGCTCCTCCGTGGGTCAGGACGTGCGAGGGGGGCCGGTTGCCCGGCCCCCCTCGACAGCAGCTCGGTGCGTGGCCTGCTCAGGAGATGTGCTGGAGGCCCTGCGTGAAGCGGCCGGCGTGGCTCTTCTCGGCCCGGGCCAGCGTCTCGAGCCACTCCCCGATCTCGTCGAAGCCCTCTTCGCGGGCGGTCTTGGAGAAGCCGGGGTACATCTCGGTGTACTCGTAGGTCTCGCCGGTGATGGCGGACTTGAGGTTGTCCTCGGTGGACCCCACCGGCACGTCGGTCACCGGGTCGCCGACCTCGGCGAGGAAGTCGAAGTGACCGAACGCGTGGCCGGTCTCACCCTCGGCGACGGAACGGAACAGTGCCGCGACGTCGGGGTAGCCCTCGACGTCGGCCTTCTGCGCGAAGTACAGGTAGCGACGGTTGGCCTGGCTCTCGCCGGCGAACGCTTCCTTCAGGTTGGTCTGGGTCTGGCTGCCTTTGAACTCGGCCATAGCGCGGGTGCGCCTCCTTCAGTGATGGGTGGGGTGGAGCTCTGGGGTGCGGGCCGCCTCGCACGAGGCGCAGCGGCCGCGGAACACGATCTCGGTGGCGGTGACGGTGAAACCGTCGCCGGCCCCGGTGGGCACCGCCACATCGGGGAAGACGGTGTGGAGGTCGGTGATGGACCCGCACTGGATGCACACCAGGTGGTGGTGCGGGCTCAGGTTGGGGTCGAAGCGGGTGGCACCCGTGCCCAGGTCGAGCGCCGCCAGCTCCCCCATCGACGCCAGGTCGTTGAGCGTCTGGTAGACGGTGCGCAGCGAGAGGGTGGGCATGTCGGCCCGGGCCGCCTCGTACACCGCCTCGGCGCTGGGGTGCCGGGGGCTGTCGTGCAGGATCGTGAAGATGCGCTGCCGCTGCGGGGTGACCTTGAGGCCACGGGCCCGGAACAGGCTGGTCAGCTCCTCGGGCGTCTTCACGGGAGCCACCCTACCGCACGATGTGCTCATCAACAATGATTGTTGAGAAGAACCTTTCGCAGATTGCTCGTCCGTAAACCCGTGGGACATCACCACCGGGCCCGACGGGTACCTGTGGTTCACCGACCGCAACGCCGGAAACGTCGGGTCGATCAGCACGGGGGTCACGCACCCGAGTCGGCGAGCGCACCGGCCGCGCCACCACCGCGGCTGACCGTCGCCGGCCGTGTTCAGGCCGCGTCGCGCCGGTCGAGGGTGGGTGGTGCGGGGTGTTTGGGGACGGTGATGGGGGTGCCATCGGGTCTGGTGCAGTGGAGCTGTCCGTTGCTGGTGCGTTTGAGGCCATAGCCGC
>JADGOP010000137.1 GCA_017882935.1 Actinomycetota bacterium | reverse complement strand
GTCGCCCTGAACAACAGCAAGAGCGGCAACCGCTGGAAGTCCCAGTACTCGAGCGCCGACGCCCTGTCCCGGAAGCTCGACTCGCAGCTCAGCGCCACCGACGCCTCCTCGAAGAAGCTCGAGGCCCGCGTCGTCAAGCTCGCCAACGAGAAGGCCCAGGCCGAGGACCGCCAGGCGGTGAAGGTGACCTTCCCCAGCTACGTGGGTGCCACCGCCGACCTGCTCGACCAGTGCGCCTCGCAGACGCGGGACCTGCTCAACGCGGTGGGCAACGCCCAGACCGAGTCCGACATCGTCGGCTTGGAGAACCAGGCGAACCAGGTGTTCCAGGTGTGCACCAAGGCCCAGGCCGGAGCCGACCAGCTGGTGGCCTACCTCCGGGCGCAGGAGAAGTGAGCGGCCTCCCGCGGCGCCGTCACCGGTCCCTGGCGGTCGCAGCCCTGCTGGGCGGGATCCTGCTGCTCGGCGCCTGTGTCGCCGACCCGCCGGTGGGGTCGGTCAGCGATGAGATCTCGCCACAGAGCACGCTGGTCGCCGAGCGCCCCGCGTACCACGACAAGCTCGTGGTGGTGCGGTTCCGCGTCACGCAGTGCGGGCTCGTGATCGTCGGCTCGGGGTTCGCCATCGGGCCGCACACCATCCTCACCAACCGGCACGTCGTCGCCGCCGCGCCCGCCGCCGACATCCAGGTCGAGACGTGGGACAGCCGGCCGCTCCACGTGGTGCGCGCCAAGGTGTCGCCCGACGTCGACCTCGCCGAGGTGACCGTGTCCGAGACGCTTCCCGACGTGGCCACGCTCGCCGCCGATGACCCGCCGGGGAAGACCCCGGTCGTGGCGGTGGGCTACCCCCTGGCCAAGGCGCTCAGGCTCGCGCCCGGCAAGACCATCGAGCTGCTCGACGGTGACGTGCTCGACACGGGCTTCCGGATCCTGCTCACAAGCGCCTCGGTCAAGCCGGGCAACTCCGGGGGCCCGCTCATCGACGGCACCGGGACCGTGGTGGGTGTGGTGTTCGCCCTCACCATCGGCGACGAGACAGGCCTCGCCATCCCCATCACGGTGGTGCACAAGACCCTCGACGACGGGGACTTCATCACCAACTACACCTGTGGCAACGTGCCGCCCGGCGTCCTCATCTGACCCGCCCCCGTCGGAGCTGGGCGCGGGTCGGGTCAGTCCGGGAGCCGTGCGAGGGGTGGCTTCAGCCAGGGCAGGGGGTCGGCGAGCGCGCCCAGCACCCGGACCTCGAAGTGCAGGTGCGGGCCCGTGGAGGCGCCCGTCGAGCCCACGTAACCGATCACGTCGCCCCGCTTCACCCGCTGCCCGTCGCGCACCACAATGCGCGACTGGTGCGCGTAGAGCGTGCCGAGGCCGCCCACGTGCGCGATGACGGTGCAGTTCCCGTAGCCACCCTGGCCGGACGCGATCACCACCGTCCCCCCCGCGGCGGCGCGGATGGGGGTCCCGGAGGACGCGGCGAAGTCGACACCCGGGTGGAAGCCCACGCCGCCGCCCATGGGGTCGATGCGGAAGCCGAAGTTGGAGACCAGGCGCAGCGGCGACAGGGGCGGCGAGAGATACGGGTGCGGCAGCGAGAGGACGGCCCGCTGCTGGAAGGTCGCGAGGGTCACGCCGATGCTGCCGCCGTCGAGCACCTCGAGGCCGCTCCCCGCCATGGCCCGAAGCCGGTCGGCGTCCTGGGAGGCTCCCACCACCCGGGTCGCCAACGTGGCCACCCGCCGTTCGAGCGAGGCATCGGCGCGCTCCAGGCGATCACGCGTGGCCGTGGCCGCCAGCAGGCGCCGGCGAGCGACGTCGTCGCGCGCCACCGCGGCGTCACGGGTTGCGGTCGACGCCTTCAGCTCGGACACGACGGCGTCGCGCGTGGTGAGGCGCAGGGTGTTGTCGTTGTCGCTCTCCCCCGTCGAGCTGGCGCCACCCGTGACAGCCACGACGAGCGCGCCCGGCCGCTGCTCGGTGCCCGTCAGGTAGCCCTCGAGGGCGAAGGCGCGCACCCGCGTCCGGGCCCGGTCGACACGGTGCTGCGCCCCCACCGCCGTGGCCGCAGTGACCCGCCGCACACGCCACGCGGCGTCGCGCCGGGCGCGGGCGGCGGCCAGATCCCGCCCCGACACCGCGGCGCGGGCGAGGAGGCGCTGCTGGGTGGCGCTGAGGGTCGTGAGCTGGACGCTGGCGTCGAGCAGCCCGTTCGCCAGCCCGATGGCGCTCGCCGGGAAGGGGTAGACGACGGCAGGCGCCTTCGAGCCCGGCGCGCGGCCGTCGCCACCCGCGTCGGCCGGGGGCTTGGCGTGGGCGCTGCCCTTCCCGGGCGTCGTGGTGGTCGTGGACCCCGAGCCGGGCACGGTGCTCGGGGGAGCCGTCGTGGGCCCACCGACCGTGGTCGTGGGGCCGGCGAGCGTGGTGCTCGGCCCGGGGTCCACGGCACGAGCAGTTCCTGCCCCCGCCAGGCACAGCGCGAACGCGCCCGCGGCCACCAGCACCACCCCCGACCGCCCCGCCCGCGACCGTCCCCCCGACCGCGGCCGTCCCCCCGACCGGTTCTGGGTGGGAATCGGCGTGCTGGGGCACGCCGATTCCCACCCAGAACGCGAGTTGGGCAGGCGGCTCACGATCCGAAGAGGTCCCGGCGGGGCTCGTCGGTGTAGCTCGGCGGGCGCTTCTGGTCGAACGACCGGATCGCCTCGGGGAGGTTCTCGGTGAAGCCCAGCATCAGCTGGTTGCGGTCCTCGATCTCGATGGCTGCCTCGAGGCTGGGGTTCTCGAGGTTGACCCAGATGATGTCCTTGGTCATGGCCAGCCCGTAGGGGCTGAACTCGCACATGCGGGCGGCGATCTCGAGGGCGCCCGGGAGCAGCGCCTCGTCGTCGAAGACCTGCGACACCAGGCCCATGCGATGCGCGTCGGCGGCGTCGACGATGCGACCCGTCAGCAGGATGTCGTTGCTGTGCGCGGCGCCGACCAGGCGGGGCAGCAGCCAGCTCACCCCCAGCTCGGTGCTCGTCAGGCCGTTGACGATGCCGGTGCTGTTGAACGCCGCCGAGGTCGACGCCACCCGCAGCTCGGCGCCGAGGCAGAGGCACATGCCGCCGCCGTACGCCGGGCCGTTGACGGCCGCGATGACGGGCTGGGGCATCCGCCGCATGAGCGGCACGAGCCGCGAGTAGTAGCGCATCGAGCGCTGCGCGATGCGGCCGACCGTGAGCCCGTCGATGTTGGGGATGATCCCGTAGTCCTTCAGGTCGAGGCCCGAGCAGAAGGCCCGGCCGGCCCCGGTGAGCACCACCACCCAGCAGTCGTTGTCGGCGGCGACCTCCTCGAGCCGGTCGTGCAGCTCGATGACCAGGTCGATCGACATCGCGTTGAGCCGGTCGGGCCGGTTCAGCGTGACGACCGCGGTGTGCGGCTGCGGGTGCTCGACGACGACGAGGGACATCTGCGCTCCGATCCCGGTGGCCGGCCGGCCACCCTGCCCATTGGTGCAACTGCGGAACTGTGCCACGCGCGTGGCCGTCCGCAGCACCAGCCTCCTTGACGACCGGTGGCGCGGTCGTGGATGCTCGGCCCTCCCATGCGCCGACGCCCCGTGATCCTCTGGCTCGCCGCAGGTGCGGTGGCCTTCGCGGTCCTCGCGACGCTGTGGGCCAGCTCGGGGCAGCAGCGGGGCCAGGCACCGCGGCCGCCGGGCCCGGGGCCCACCAGCACCCCCTCCCGACCCGCGTCATCGGTGGCCGATCCCTGGACGCCACTGCCGGCGGCGTTGCCCGTGCCCCCACGGATCGCGACCCGGGTCACGGTCCCCCGCTCTTGGCAGCAGCTCCCCGACATCAGCGAGGCGTTCGCGCAGCTGCTCAGCCGGCTGCCCGACGGGACCGAGCTCACGTTCCCTCCCGGCGACTACCGCGTCCACGTCAGCCTCGTCGTGCAGGGCCGCCACGACATCGCCCTCACCGGTCCCACCTCGGGCCCACCCGCCCGGCTGCTGCAGACGGGTGACGGCCACGACGCGCCGAGCCCCAACGTGCGCTCGGTCATCGACTTCCAGCACGACGCACGGGTCGCGGCCCGGCACCTGGACATCATCGGCGCCAACCCCCGCGGCGAGGACACCGACTACCAACACAACCCCTACGAGGGCCAGGCCGGCGTGGCCACCAGCCGGGGCAGCGACACCACCATCAGCGACCTCGACATCCGGTCGACGTACGGCGACGGCATCTACCTCGGCTGGCAGGCCCGCCGCGCCCTGGCCGAGGACAACCACGTCAGCCACACCGGGCGCCAGGGCATCACGGCCACTGACACCACCGACGCGACCATCCGCGGGAACCTGGTCGACGACGTCACCATCCAGACCATCGACATCGAGCCGAACGTGGCCCTGGCCCGCGTGCTCGTGGCCGGGAACCGCATGTGGGGCAAGGGCGCGGGCATCAACGTGAACGGGCCGCGCCTCTCCGATGTGCACCTCACCGCGAACCGCTCCACGGGCAGCCTCCTGGCACGCGTCGAGGCGAGGCCCACGGCCGGGCCCGGGTTCGCCCGCTTCACGCGCGTGCGCGTCGACGGAAACCAGGGCGGCACCGACACCGACCCCGGAGTGGCTGCGGAGCCGGAGATCCGCGTCGACGACGTCGACTACCTGACCGTCGAGGGCAACCGAT
Organism: Actinomycetota bacterium; assembly: GCA_017882935.1. Classification (GTDB taxonomy): domain Bacteria; phylum Actinomycetota; class Acidimicrobiia; order Acidimicrobiales; family Iamiaceae; genus JADGOP01. The sequence goes on along the minus strand of JADGOP010000137.1, from coordinate 1,925 downwards.
CCGCGCAGCGGCTGCCGCGTCTGGCGATCTCGGGCAGCTGCCCGGCCATCCTGCGCGACAACACCTCCAGCTCCGGACGGAGCTTCGTGACGGTGCTCCGACCCGAGGACGCGACCGGGAACATCGCCGTGGGGGTCGCCTCGGCCACGCTCGCATCGGACCGCCTGGACCCCACCCCGGCGATCTCGCTGGCGCACCGCCGCCTGCTCGGCCGGCCGCCGACGGCCACCGAGCAGCAGCTCTGGACCACCCGCCTGTGCCGGGGGCTCGCCACCACTCCGACGGTCCTCGGCCAGCTCCTCGCCGACCTCGATCCCACGCTGCGCTCCCGCGCGGTGGCCGCGACGGTGGCGCCGATCGTGCTGCTGCGCGCCCCGACGGGCGCGCAGGTTCCTGCCACGGCGGGTGACGAGCTGACCGCGCTGACCGCCATCCTGTCCGACCCCGCGAGCCGGGCCACGGTGCCGTTCCGCGCTGACGACGGGCTCACCCGTCTCCGCCGCGCCGCGTCCACCGCGGCCGGGGCGCTGGCGCCGCTCGACACCCCGCCGGCCGGCCCCGCCGCCGTCCGCCGACGGGCCGCTGCGGTGGTGCTGGCCGTGGGTGCCGCGCCGCCGACCTCACCTCTCGGCGCGGTCCGCGACGTCAACCTCGCGACCCTGGCGACGCGGGGCCGCGTGGCCACGGTGCCCGAGCTGGTGCGCTGGGTGCCCGTGCTCGAGTCCGGGACGCTCGACCGCCAGGGCCTCATCGGCGTCCTGCTCGCCACGCCTGCGGGGTCGACGTCGCCGACGCCGTGCGACCGGGCCCCGACCGACCGGCGGCTCGTCACCCTGTTCGGGGGCACCGTGTCGCTCGGGCCGCTGCCGGCCAGCTGCTGATCCACCCCGCCGCGACGTGCACGGTGCCCGGCCGGCGCCCCCTACGCTCACGTGATCAGCCCTGCACCGGAGGACAACGTGGTATCCGAGCTGTTCGACCCTGCCGCCTGGACACCCGTCGAGGGCTTCGACCTCACCGACATCACCTACCACCGCGCGGTCGACCAGGGGACGGTCCGCATCGCGTTCGACCGCCCCGAGGTGCGCAACGCGTTCCGGCCGGGCACGGTCGACGAGCTGTACCGCGCGCTCGACCACGCACGGCAGAGCCCCGACGTGGGCTGCGTGCTGCTCACCGGCAACGGCCCGTCGCCGCGCGATGGCGGCTGGGCGTTCTGCTCCGGGGGCGACCAGCGCATCCGGGGTCGTGACGGCTATCGCTACGCCGAGGGCGACGATGCCACCAGCATCGACCCGGCGCGCAGCGGCCGGCTCCACATCCTCGAGGTCCAACGCCTCATCCGCTTCATGCCCAAGGTGGTCATCGCCGTGGTGCCCGGCTGGGCCGCCGGCGGTGGCCACAGCCTCCACGTGGTGTGCGACCTCACCCTGGCCAGCACCGAGCACGCCCGCTTCAAGCAGACCGACGCCGACGTGGCCAGCTTCGACGGCGGCTTCGGCTCGGCGTACCTCGCCCGGCAGGTCGGCCAGAAGTTCGCCCGGGAGATCTTCTTCCTCGGGCGGCCCTACACCGCCGACGAGGCACACCAGATGGGCATGGTCAACGCATCCGTCCCGCACGCCGAGCTCGAGGCCACCGCGCTCCAGTGGGCCCGGGAGATCAACGGCAAGAGCCCCACCGCGCAGCGCATGCTCAAGTTCTCGTTCAACCTCATCGACGACGGCCTGGTGGGCCAGCAGGTGTTCGCCGGCGAGGCCACCCGACTCGCCTACATGACCGACGAGGCAGCCGAGGGCCGTGACTCGTTCCTCGAGAAGCGCGACCCCGACTGGTCGGGCTTCCCCTGGCACTACTGAGAGCCTGTGCTCGGGGCTCGGCGGGTCGGCCAGGCGAAAACGGGACACACTGGTCGGTCTCGCAGC
>JADGOP010000136.1 GCA_017882935.1 Actinomycetota bacterium | reverse complement strand
CTCTTCGGCACCCGCGGGTTCACCTTCATCGAGCACGACGTCAGCTCCTACGTGTGGGTGCCGGGGGCGGTCGACACCGTCATGCACTTCGCCAGCCCGGCCTCGCCGATCGACTTCGAGCGCATCCCCATCCAGATCCTCAAGGTCGGCGGCCTCGGCACGCACAACTGCCTCGGCCTGGCCAAGGCCAAGGGCGCCAAGTTCTTCCTGGCGTCCACGAGCGAGGTCTACGGCGACCCGCTCGTCCACCCGCAGCCGGAGAGCTACTGGGGCAACGTGAACCCCATCGGCCCCCGCGGTGTGTACGACGAGGCCAAGCGCTACGCCGAGGCGCTCACCATGGCGTACCACCGCCACCACGGCATCGACGTGCGCATCGTGCGCATCTTCAACACCTACGGGCCGCGCATGCGGCCCCGCGACGGCCGGGTGGTGTCGAACTTCATCGTGCAGGCACTGGCGGGGGAGCCCCTCACCATCTACGGCGACGGCTCCCAGACCCGTTCGTTCTGCTACGTCGACGACGAGGTGCGGGGCTTCCTGAACCTGCTCGACAGCGACACCGTGGGGCCCGTGAACATCGGCAACCCGCACGAGTTCACCGTCACCGAGCTGGCCAAGGTGGTGCTCGCCGTCACCGGGTCGAGCTCGGAGATCGTCTACCACCCGCTCCCGGTCGACGACCCGAGCCATCTCAGAGCCGACCGATGCCCGCGACCGTGAAGCCCCGGCGACGCAGCGACTGCCGGTCGAGCAGGTTGCGGGCGTCGACGACGGCCGGCTGGCGCAGCGCCGCAGCCACCTTGTCGAAGTCGAGCCAGCGGAACTCGTCCCACTCGGTGAGCACGACGAGGACCTCGGCACCGTCGCAGGCGCCGTAGGGGTCGTCGACCACCTCGATGCCCTCGAGCTGCCGGTGGACGGCCGGGTCGAACGCCCGCACGTGGGCACCCAGGGCCACGAGGCGCTTGATGACCTCGAGCGACGGGGACTCGCGGAGGTCGTCGGTGCGGGCCTTGAACGTGAGCCCCCACACCGCGATGGTCTTGCCCGCGACCGAGCCGCCTGCGGCCTCGACGACCTTGTTGGCCACCCGGGCGAACTGCTCGTCGTTGACCGTGACCACGCCCTTGAGCAGGTCGAAGTCGTAGCCCGCCTCCTCGGCGATGTGGATGAGGGCCCGGGTGTCCTTGGGGAAGCACGAGCCGCCCCAGCCCGGCCCGGGGCGCAGGAACTCGTGGCCGATGCGCTTGTCGTAGCCCATGCCGAGGACCACGTCGTTGACGTCGGCGCCGACGGCCTCGCACACTGCGGCGACCGCGTTGACGTAGGAGATCTTGGTGGCCAGGAAGGCGTTGCTGGCGTACTTGATGGTCTCGGCCGAGGCGGGGTCGGTGACCATGAGCGGGGCTGCGAGGCTGAGGTAGAGCGAGGCGAGGCGCACGGCCGCGGCCTGGTCGTCGCAGCCGATCACGACGCGGTCGGGGTGCAGGAAGTCCTGGACCGCCGAGCCCTCACGCAGGAACTCGGGGTTCGACACGACGTAGACGTCGCCCCGGCCCAGCGCCGCCCCCACGACGCGCGTGGAGCCGACGGGGACCGTGGACTTGTTGACCACAATGGCCTCGGGCTGCAGGTGGGGGCCGATCTGGGTGGCCGCCTCCTGGATGTAGCTGAGGTCGGCCGAGCCGTCCTCGCCCTGCGGCGTGGGCACGCAGAGGTAGACGAACTCGGACACCTTCACCGCGGCCGGCGTGTCGGTGGTGAAGGTGAGGTTGCCCGAGCGGACACCCTCCTGCACCAGCTCGTCGAGCCCCTGCTCGAGGATGGGCACCTCACCGCGCTGCAGCCCGGCCACCTTCTCGACGTCGACGTCGACGCAGATGACCGTGTGCCCGAGATGGGCGAGGCAGGTTCCCGTGGTCAGGCCGACGTAGCCGGTGCCGATGACCGCGATGGTGCTGTCCATGAAGACCTCGAACGGAGTGGGAAGGGGGCGCGGGGCAAGGAAACGCTAGCGCGGGCGCGCCCGCGGCCCGAAGGCCGGATCGCTCGCTCAGCCGCAGTGGACGCCCGGGGGCGGGGTGTCGGGGACGAAGCCGGAGACCGTCGTGGTGGTCTCGCTGGGGGCCACCGACGTGGTGGGACCGGCCACCGAGGTCGACGTGGTCGACGTGGAGGTGGTCGTGGTGGGCCCCGGAACGGCGGCAGCAGCCTTGGGCGTGCCGAGCACCCCCTTGTACGAGGTCCCGGTGATCAGGGTGATGCTGCTCGACGACGCCGACGACGACGTTGCAGCGCCCGCGGTGGACCCGGTCTGCAGCTCGAAGGCCACCGACGAGTCGAGGTACCGGGCGAGCAGGCGGGCCTGGGCCTCCTGGCCGGCGGTGTAGCGGATCAGCGAGTCGGCACCCGTGACGCCGTTGGCGTCGCCGGGCGGGCCCGTCTGGAAGCCGGCGCCCTGCAGCGCGGTGGTGACGTTGGTGGCCTCGTTGTAGCGACCCGTGCCGTTGAGCACGTCGACCGACACCGACGACGGACCGAGGACGTTGGGGTCGAGCCCCTTGAAGAGGTCGAGCACCTTCTGGGCGTCCGGCTGGTGGAGCTGCAGCGCCGACTGCCCGTCGACGGTGAGGAAGTCGACCGGCAGCTCGACGGTCCTCAGGCCCTGGGGGTCGAAGTTCTTGAACTTGGAGCCCACGTCGAGGATGTTGCCGATGGTGAGGTTCTGGTCGACGACGACTGCCCCCAGCCCGGCGTTGACGAGGCGGTTCAGCACCTGGGGGTTGCGGATGCCCTTCGCCACGGCCCGGGCGAGCGCCTTCTTGATGAAGTCCTGCTGGCGGCTGATGCGCCCCAGGTCGGCGGTGCCGTCCTCGACCCAGCTGTTGTTGTCGCCGGGGGTCGCCTGGTACTCGGCGTAGCGGGTGCGGGCGTAGGCGAGGGCATCGTCGGGGCCGAGCGTGTAGCAGCCCGGCGCGGTGATGTTGATGGCCGTGTGGGGGATGCCGCGGAACCCCGTGCTGAAGTAGATCGGCACCCCGCCGATGGCCTTCACCAGCTTCTTGAACCCGAGGAAGTCGACCTCGACGTAGTGGTTGATGGGGATGCCGAAGTTCTGCTGGATCGTCTCGATGAGCTTCTGCGGGCCACCCACCTCGATGGCCGAGTTGATCTTCGCCTGGGTGCCGGTGCCCGCGATGGTGACCCACAGGTCACGGGGCAGCGACAGGAGCGCGGCCTTGTTCGACCGGGGGTCGAGGTGGAGGATCATGATCGTGTCGGAGCGGGCGCCCGTGACCGCGCCGCGACCCTGCACCGCAGGGTCGGACGAGTTCAGGCCCAGGTCGCTGTCGGTGCCCACGAGCAGGTAGTTCTGCGCCGCGCCGGACCCGGCATCGGAGTGGTTGAGCACCGAGCCGAGCTGGAGCCGCTGCAGCTTCGCCAGCTTGGTGTTGAAGTAACCGAGCACGCTGGCGGCACCGAGGGCGAACACCATGACCAGCACGTTGAAGCTGATCAGCAGGCGTTGCGGCCAGGTTCGGTGCGGGCGTGGACCTCCTCTCGGCATCGTCTGACAGTAGTCCCCACCGGTGTCCGGGAAACAGCGCCCCACCTGCGGGCGGGACGGCGCGGCAGCGCCCGGCGGTCAGCTGACGGGCAACCCGAGGGCGCGGCTGATGACGAGGCGCTGGACCTCGCTCGTCCCCTCACCGATCTCGAGGATCTTCGAGTCGCGGTACTGCCGGGCCACCAGCGTCTCGTCGATGAAGCCGTAGCCGCCGAAGATCTGGGTGGCCTCGCGGGTGGCGGTGACGGCCGCCTCGGTGGCGTAGAGCTTCGCCATGGCCGCCTCCGACTTGAAGGGCCGGCCCGCGTCCTTCAGCGCCGCGGCGTGGTACGTGAGCAGCCGGGCCGTCTGCGCCATGACCGCCAGGTCGGCGCACTTGAAGGCGACGGCCTGGTAGCTGCCGATGGCCTTGCCGAAGGCGTTGCGGTTCTGGGCGTAGGCCACCGACTCGTCGAGGCAGCACTGGATGACGCCGACCGCGAGGGCGGCGATGGCCACCCGGCCGTCGTCGAGGATCGACAGGAACTGCGCGAAGCCCCGGCCGCGCTCACCGAGGAGGTGGTCGGCGGGGACCCGGCAGTCGGAGAACGACAGCCCGTGCGTGTCGGACGCGTGCCAGCCCATCTTCCGGTACGGCGGCGCCACCACGAAGCCCGGGGTGCCGGCGGGAACGACGATGGCGCTGATCTCGGGCGGGCCCGCCGACCCTGGCGCGTCGGTGCGGGCCGTGACGGTGACGATGGAGGTGATGTCGGTGCCGGAGTTGGTGATGAAGGCCTTCTCGCCGTTGATCACCCACTCGCCCGCCGCCTCGTCGAGCACCGCGCGGGTGCGGGTGCCGCCCGCGTCGCTGCCCGCCTCGGGCTCGGTGAGGCCGAAGCCCCCGAGCGCCCGCCCGGCGCAGAGGTCGGGGAGCCAGCGGGCCCGCTGCGCCTCGGTGCCGAACTGGTAGATCGGGTTGGCCCCGAGCCCCACGCCCGCCTCGACCGTGATCGACATCGACTGGTCGACGCGCGCGAGCTCCTCGATGGCGATGCAGAGCGTGGTGAAGTCGGCGTCGCCCCCGCCGTACTCGCTCGGGAACGGCAGCCCGAACAGCCCCAGGTCGCCCATGGCGCGCACCGTGTCGACGGGGAAGGAGTGGTCGCGGTCCCACGCCTCGGCGTGGGGTCGGATCTCCTGCTCGGCGAACTCCCTCACGACGCGACGGAACACCTCTTGCTCGGGCGTGAACTCGACAGACATGCCGGCGATCGTAGGAGGCCGCGCCCTCCCGCCGTTCCTTGAGGCCGCGCGGACCTATCCGCTCGTCCTCTTTGAAGGGAATCCCACCTCAGCGGTGGGGTTCCCTTCAAAGAAGGGCGGGTGGCGGGGTCGACGGAGGCGTCTACCGTTCGAGGGTGGCCGTGCCGGAGCGAGGAGAGGCGTTCGCCGTGGTCGGCGGGCGCCTGCTCACCGGCCTGGCCGACGTCACCGCCGACCCCGCGGCGCTCGAGGGCACGGGCACCTGGGCGGTGGTGCTGACCGCCGAGGGCGAGGGCACCTTCGCCCGCTTCGACCGCTGCACCCCGCTCGGTCCGGGTGCCGTGGCGGGGGAGCTCCGGTCGCGCGCCCACGGGCCCTGGCCCGGCGTGGCGCTCGACCAGTGGACGAGCAGCCTCGACCGCGACGGCTTCGAGGGTGCCGTCACGGCCATCCGCGCCTCGATCGCGGCCGGCGACGTGTACCAGGTGAACCTCACGCGCCGCCTCACCGCGGCCCTGCCCGATGCCGCCGACCCGGTGGCGCTCGCGGCACGGCTGGCCGTCGAGCACCCCGCGCCGTTCGCCGCCACGGTGGTCCTGCCCGGGCGCGACCTGTGGGTGGTGTCGGCCTCGCCGGAGCGGTTCCTCGGACGGCGGGGGCGCACCGTGCGCTCGTCGCCCATCAAGGGCACCGCGGTCGCGGCCGACGCCTTCCTGCCGAAGGACCGGGCAGAGAACGTGATGATCGTCGACCTCGTGCGCAACGACCTCGGTCGGGTGTGCGACTACGGCTCCATCACGGTGCCGGAGCTGCTGTCCACCGAGGTGCACCCCGGGCTCGTCCACCTCGTCAGCACCGTCGAGGGGCAGCTCGCCGACGGTCGCACCTGGGCCGACCTGCTCGCGTCCGCCTTCCCGCCCGGCTCGGTGACCGGCGCGCCGAAGCTCGCCGCGCTCGACCACATCCGGCGGCTCGAACCGGTCGAGCGGGGCGTCTACTGCGGCGCGGTGGGCTGGGTCGACGGCACCGCGTGCGAGGGCGAGCTGAACGTGGCCATCCGCACGTTCTTCGCCGGATCGGGCATGATCCACTTCGGAACCGGTGGCGGCATCACCTGGGACTCGACCCCGGAGGGCGAATGGCACGAGACCGAGCTCAAGGCCCGCCGTCTGATGGCGGTCGCCGCCACCGCCGGCGCATGACCGGTCACGCCGGCGAGCTCCCGTGGGGCACCCGGTGACCGCGGGCCGGGACCCGGTGCCCGGTCGGCAGGCGCCCGTGCTGTGGATCGACGGCAAGCTGGTGCCGACCGACGAGGCCTTCGTGTCCCCCCTCGACCACGGCTTCACGGTGGGCGACGGCGTGTTCGAGACGATGAAGGTCGTCGACGGCGTGGCGTTCGCGCTCACCCGGCACCTCCGCCGCCTGCGACGTTCCGCCGGCGTGCTCGGCATCGTCCTCGACCGACCCGACGACGAGCTGCGCTCAGGCGTGGCCGACCTCATCACCGCGGCGGGGAACGACGCGGGCCGGGTGCGGATCACGGTCACGGGCGGCCCCGGCCCCCTCGGGTCCGACCGCGACGACGTGCCGCCCACGGTGGTGCTGGCAGCGAGCGCGGCCACGCCCTGGCCGCCGGTCACCGAGATCGTCACCGTCGACTGGGTGCGCAACGAGCGCAGCGCCGTCGCCGGTGCCAAGACCACCAGCTATGCCGAGAACGTGCGGGCCCTGATGGCGGCGCACGAGCTGGGCGCCACCGAGGCCGTCTTCGCCAACACCGTCGGCCGGCTCTGCGAGGGCACCGGCTCGAACGTGTTCCTCGTGCGCGAGGGCAACCTGCTGACGCCG